>DAOVUU010000371.1 GCA_030632405.1 Desulfobulbaceae bacterium
ATAAACATCATAATTGATCCGGTAAGACCATGGAATAGTCTGTTTACTCCAGGTTTTTGCAGCCAGTCTCTGGCTCGGTCAACCATGGAAGCAAGAAGACACTGCCAAACCATTGCGACACAGAAGTGAATGGCTGCAACGAAGAGAGATTGAAAGAGCGGTGGACTTAAAGGATCTATAAACTGAGGTAAAAAAGCCATATAAAAGATGATTGTCTTGGGGTTGAGAACATTCGATAAAAAACCTTCCTTCAGTGATCTTCTAAAGTCAAAATCGCTCTCCGACGCTGGCAGGGTGTCTGGAAGCATACATTGCGGCGTGCGGATACCACTTCTCCAGCTTGTTAAGCCCAGCCATACAAGATATGCGGCTCCGGCAAATTTCAATGTATTAAAGGCCCAGACTGTTTCCAGTAGAATCAGGGATATGCCAAGGGCTGAAACTGTTGCATGAACAAAAAGTCCAGAGCAGATGCCAAGGGAGCTTGCCGCACCGTCGCGCCAACCGCCACGTCCGCTGTTGCGTATGACCAGCATAGTGTCCAGACCCGGTGTGAGGGTGAGCAGGGTTACAGCAGCAAGACAGGTGATAAAGGTTTGGGTATCCATTGGATGTTCTTCAGTTTCTGTGGTACATTTTTATTCATTGTCACTCTACAGCCTAACCTTGATAAATTGGAAAAGCTTGGGATATTTCTAGGAGGCTGTCCGAGAATGCATTTCTCCCCAACTCTTCGTTATTTTAGTAAAAACAATGCTCGCAATATCAACTATATGGCTGCGATTATTTTTTCGAAAAACCTCGATTTGAGAAAAAATGCTTATTCTCGGACAGCCTCCTAGTTTTTCAAAAACGGGAAACCGAGTTTCTGGACAAAAACTTCTTGGAATTTCTGGTCACAGGCGAGATCAACTATGGTAATCCTGCCGGCTATTTCTACAGCTTTTTTAAGAAAAGAATTATCACAGAGTACCATTACAGCCCCTGCTCCGGCGGAATTTCCTGCGACTTCAATTTTGTCCGGCTGAATATCAGGAATCATGCCCAGAGTAAGCATATCATCTTTTTCGAGAAATGTTCCAAATGCCCCGGCAATGATGATTTTTTCAGGTTTTTCGTATCCTGCAGCTTTTAGGAGAAATTCGATCCCGGTGATGAGTGCCCCTTTTCCGAGCTGGACGGATCGGATATCTTTCTGGCTGATGAAAACCGGGGATCCATCCTGGGAAGAATTTTCCTGGACAAGAATATAACGGGGTTTCCCTTCCGGATCTTTTTGTAAGGGTTTTATAGTGTCACCTTTTTCAAATGCACCGCCGGGTTCAATTATCTGTTTTCGACAGAACTCGGCCACTCCACTGATGACACCGGTCCCACAGACACCAAAAGGTTTAACTTTGGAGGACTTTTTCGGGTTGATTATTGTGTAGTCGGGGAACTCTTGGGCTCTTTTTATGACTACCTTGTTAACGGCGCCGGGAATTGCCTGCATGCCGCATGAAAGGGATGCTCCTTCAAAAGCGGGACCGGTCGCACAGGAGGTTGCAAAGAGTTTGTCTTTCCCTTTAAGCAGCAATTCGCCGTTGGTGCCGAGGTCTATGAGAAGGGTTCCATCGGGTTGATTGTCCAGATCAACAGCCAGGGCTGCACCGAGGATATCACCACCTATAAAACCGGATACCTGGGGCAGGATCTGCAGCGGAATCTCGCCCAGGTTGAAACCGACTTCACTTGACTGGATTGTTCTTGCCTCATAGAAAGCGGGCTTGTAGGGGAAGGTGCCGATTGATTGAGGGTCAATACCTGCGAGTATATGGATCATGGTCGGGTTGCCAACCGTTACAACTTGAGCGATCTCGGTTTTGTTTAAATCACGGGAATGCAGCAGCTCCATGATCCCCCATTCCATGGCCCTGACAACAAGCTTCTGCAGGTGTTTAAGGTTGCCTTCTTTCATGCCGATGGCGCCGATACGGCTCATCACATCATCTCCGTATAGTGCTTGTGGGTTTTTGATTGCTACGGAGGAGAGTATTTTGCCACTGGTCATATTGCACAGATAGATAGCGATAGTGGTTGTACCAAGGTCGGCCCCAATACCATATCGATCGTCGGCAGTCAGATCAATGGTTCTGTTGTTAAATGAATCGGGAAAGACGACGGGGGCCTTGCTGATAATATGGGCGGAGAGCATTGAACTTTCGGGGATCTCAATTTTGAGATCTTCTGTGATCTCAAAGGTACACGAGGTGACACTTTCAGTTGAGCCGTTTGAGCTCAATTTATTGACCTTGCATTTCCCGCAGTTACCTCGACTACCGCAATCCGATCGTAAAAAGATGGAATGATCTACCAGTGCCTCCATCAAACTTCTGCCGCCTTTTCCTTTAATGTGCCTGTCATGGGGCAGCAGCTGGATATCGAATATTTCTGACATTTGGGTTCCTGATAAAAATTATGTTTATCTCGATATTGAGCTCAGTGAGTACGTGCGGCAGGGTTTCAATATCGTTCGTAGAGGGTTTAAAGACTAAGACGGATTCCATTTATGTAGGCCAGATTCTTTCCCCACCTGCCAATTGAACTTTCACCTGCTGCTGTCATTAACAGCCTCTCAAGGCCAAATCCTAAACCTACCCAGGTGTCTGTGACTCCCCAGGCTAAATCGAGCGGGTGGGGTCCTGTTGCCCCCGAGGCTACCTCGATGCCTTCGACTCCTGTCACAACATCAATAGTTGTCCCGTAGACCTTTGAATCTTCACTTTCAAATCGGTAGTCGGCAAGTCCCGTTGTGTCAGCTACTAAAGAGGCAAGTTCTTTTAATCTACCAAGTCTTTCTTCTTTTGGCGTTCCCATCTCAACGAGGTTTAACATGGTAAACTCACTGTTATGCTTTGCTCCATCCGACTCTTTGCGAAAGCAGGAGCCGATCTCAAAAAAACGGATTGGACGCTTATTGAGCCTGCTCAAGTCCGTCATTAAACTGTAGAGATTAGGTGCCAGCATGGGCCGCAGACACTGGTTCTCATTTATCCAGTAGACCTGGCGACTCAGGGGATGATTGTCATCAATCGTCATTTTGGCAAGGGATGATTTTGATATAACAATCGGTGTGCTGACTCTTGTAAAACCTTTTTCACAAAGAACAGCGGTGAGTCTTTCTGTAAGGATTTCCAGTGCAACTCTGCTCCCTTTTTCAAGAAAAGCGGTTAACTGTTGCTTCTCTTTTTTGACCTGCTTTTTTTCAAGTTGTTGAAAAAGTTTATTACGTTCGGAAGCATTAGAAAAAGAATGTGGTATTTCCTGC
>DAOVUU010000331.1 GCA_030632405.1 Desulfobulbaceae bacterium
ACAGTAATGCAGCTGCTGCGGCTTCCTGATGGGTCTATAAAGGCTCTTGTGGAAGGGAAAACCAGGGCAAAGATTGTCTCTTATGTGCCCCACGATCATTTTCTCCAGGCCGAAGTTCAAGAGGATCTTGATGATTTTGAAAGAACAGGAGAACTCACAGTTTTTGATCGTGAATTGAGAACTTTTTTTGAAAAATTTTCGGCGAATAATAAGAAAATTGCTAAAGAGGTGGTTAACTCGGTAAAGGCTATCACTAATCCTTTTAAATTAATCAATGTCATCTGCGCCCATTTGCCATTGAAAACCTCAGAGAAGCAGTCCATCCTTGAAATTGAGCCCCTTATCCTCCGAATGGAAAAGGTTTTGATGATTATTCATCGCGAGATTGAACTTGCTGAACTTGAAAAAAAGATCAATGCCAAAGTTAAGATGCGTATGGGCAAGACCCAGCGAGACTATTACCTCGGTGAGAAGGTGCGGGAAATTCAGACTCAGATAGGGCAGAATGAGGATGGTCTTGATGAGATGGGTGAGCTTGAAGAGACTATCAAGAGTAAGAAGATGCCAGATCTTGCCCGGGAAAAGGCGTTGAAAGAGCTGAATAAGCTGAAAAGTATGCCGCCTATGTCTGCCGAGACGACAGTTGTCAGGAATTATATAGACTGCATCGTCAACCTTCCCTGGAATAAAAAAAGTAAATCAAAGATTGATATTAACAAGGCTGAAAAGATCCTTGATGAAGACCATTATGGGCTCGCCAAACCCAAGGAACGTATTCTTGAATATCTTGCGGTCCAGGCACAGGTCAAAAGAATTAAAGGGCCGATAATCTGCCTGGTCGGTCCTCCGGGCGTCGGTAAGACCTCTATCTGTAAATCTATTGCCAGGGCAATGGGAAGGAAATTTGCCCGCCTTTCCCTGGGTGGTGTGCGTGATGAAGCAGAGATTCGTGGACATAGACGAACCTATATAGGGGCACTGCCAGGGAAAATAATTCAGTCGATGCAGAAAGTGAACGTTGCCAATCCAGTTTTTTGCCTTGATGAAGTCGATAAAATGTCAATGGACTTCAGGGGGGATCCATCATCTGCGCTTCTCGAAGTTCTCGATCCCGAACAGAATAGTGCTTTTAATGATCACTATCTTGACATAGACTACGATCTGTCAGAGGTCTTTTTTATCACCACGGCAAATAATCTGCATGGGATACCTGTACCGCTCCAGGACAGGATGGAGATCATTCAGCTGAACGGATATACGGAAGAAGATAAGCTGAGGATCGCCGAAGGATTTCTTATCCCGAAGCAGCTCGAGGAGAACGGGTTTAAAATTGAAGACATCCAGTTGACCGGTGGTGCAATTCTGGAAATCATTCGTCGATATACCAGAGAAGCAGGTGTTCGCAGTCTTGAGCGTATAATCGCCTCCCTCTGCAGGAAAATAGCCCGTGACAGGTTGAAAAAAAATCTGAAACAAAAAAAATACCGGATAAGTGTCCAGTCGATACAAAAATTTCTGGGGACGCCGAAATACAGGTATGGTCTTGCTGAAGAAACTGACGAGATCGGGCTGACCACAGGGCTTGCATGGACGGAAGTTGGTGGGGAGCTGCTGCAGATCGAAACCACCCTTATGGCCGGGTCCGGGAAACTTATTATTACCGGCAAGCTCGGTGATGTCATGCAGGAGTCCGCCCAGGCAGCACTCAGTTATGTACGGTCACGGGCGGCTGTATTGGGACTTGAACCTGATTTTTACCAAAAACTTGATATCCATATTCATGTTCCGGAAGGTGCCATCCCAAAAGACGGCCCATCCGCCGGTATTACAATTGCCACAACACTGGTTTCGGCGCTTATCAAGACACCTGTGAAACATAATCTTGCGATGACCGGAGAAATCACCTTGAGGGGGAGGATACTTCCTATTGGTGGACTTACAGAGAAACTGCTTGCCGCCAAAAGGGGTAATATCACCCATGTCCTGATTCCTAAAGACAATGAGAGAAACCTCGACGATGTTCCTTCCAAGATAAAGAAATCACTTGAAATATGTGTTGTGAATCATATGGATGAAGTGCTTGAGAAAGCCCTGGTTGCAAAGGAGGGTGTAGAGCTTTTTAAAAGCTGATATTTCGCTTGACATAGCATGGGTAAGTTGGTAAATAATCGTCCACGTCTTTACGTATGGGCGGCTAGCTCAGTTGGGAGAGCATCGGCCTTACAAGCCGAGGGTCACAGGTTCAAGCCCTGTGCCGCCCACCAAAAGAATACACATACTGGAGCGGTAGTTCAGCTGGTTAGAATGCCGGCCTGTCACGCCGGAGGTCGCGGGTTCGAGTCCCGTCCGCTCCGCCAGTATAAAAAAAGGGGCACAGCTTAACTGCTGTGCCCCTTTTTTCCTTCATATAGTCAGGTTACAGATACAGTCTACACAATTCCAGTCTTAACCTTCTGCTTGAACTTTTCATTTACCTGGTAAACAAAAGCCAGAACTTCCGCTACAGTTTGATACAGCTCCACTGGTATTTCATCACCGACAGGGACTTTTGATAAGAGTTCCACAAGGTTAGGGTCTTCCTGGATATGAATACCTGCCTCCCGGGCAATTTTGATGATATTATCCGCAACAGTTCCCTTGCCACCGGCGACTACCTTTGGGCTTTCGGATTCTTTCTCGTTGTAGAGAAGAGCAATAGCCTGGCTTATCTGTTTTTTCTTTTCCATACAATCACGCTTTGGTGTCGAGCATAGAATTGCCTTCCGGAACAATCTGCCGCATTAATTCAGTAAGAGGGTCGGGTGCATCTGAAGAAAAAGAGATATTGATCTCTGGAATATCTGAGATTGCATCTCTCAGCTGATCACTGAACTGGGCAACAAAATCGGCCTTTTCCTGTGAATCTGTGCGAAACCGGATATAGAGAGTTTCCTCGATCACTAAAAAATCAATCTGAATATTTCCCAGTTCTGCCATACTCAGGTGAAGAGAGAATCGTCTTTTCCTGGTGTTATCGCCGTTATCTGTTTCTTTATCTGAACCTTGATCAACTATAAGGTAGCCTTGCTCAACAAAGGGTAGGGGAAGCGGAAAGATAAACTGCCGGTCTCCGGTGTTATGAAGCTGGGCGAGTTGAAACAGTTCAATAGTTGCCAAAATCTTGTTTGCGGTTTCTGAGATATTCTCAGCGTTCTGAAATATATTGGAGAGCTGCAGCAGGGCGGCCTTTAAGGTAAGAGATGCTGCTTTAGTATCTCCTTTTGCAAGGACATTTTCAAAAGATAGTCCAAGCCTGTCAACGAGTTGCTTTAGAACTGTCCCTCCGTCACTGCCGGAAAAAGAATTTTGCTGGGATGAGAAATAATTTTCAATGACATTTCTGGTCGTAGTCGGCAGGGAGGTGAGAGGTGAAATTGTCTGTTCAGCAAAAGTCTGAAAGAGTGCGGTAAGGTCGATATTTTTCCCAAGAAGGGTGAGAGAGCGGCCAAAAAACTGTTCGAGTGTATTGGATACGATCTTCAGTTCGACCTGGGGAGTGATCTGAACTACCTGAAGCCGTAAGTTTTGTCCTGTGGAGAGTGGGGCCTTTGATTCGGCAGTAAGCTGATGGCCGGAAATATCGAGTAGAAAGCGGTTTTCACCCTGGACTTCGAGAACAACTCCTTTTAGAAGCTGGCCCGGAGTCGGTAGATATCCCCTCTGGTCTCGATTGCCTGACTGGGAAGCAGTAGAGCCGATAGGGAGAATCGGAGGGGTGAGGGGAGTGATAGCGGCCATGTATATGTATCGACCAGCAAGGGGGCAATCTTTAAGTCGTATACGGTGTGTCAGGTTGTTCAGGTTATATTCTGATCCGACTCAGTTCCTGACCTGTACCTTAAGACGTAACAGCTGTCTCTGGATCACTAGACAGCAG
>DAOVUU010000040.1 GCA_030632405.1 Desulfobulbaceae bacterium
AGACGTTCTTCAGAAACGTCAAGCACAATCACAGAGCCTCCTGCGATCCGGGCAAACTGCATCAACCCCAGACCGATGGGGCCTGCCCCGACTACCAGAATCTTTTCACTTTTTTGGATTTCTGCTCGACGAACGGCATGAGCGCCGATGGAAAAACACTCGACAAGAGCCAGCTGGTCTACACTCAGATTCTCGTTTTTAATAAGATGATCAATAGGAATCGAGAGATATTCCTGCATGCCGCCATCACTGTGTACCCCAAGTACATTCATGTCGGTGCAGCAATTGGTTTTACCATTCCTGCAGGCAATACATCCGCCGCATTCCAGGTATGGCATTATGGCAACAGAATCACCGGGTTTCAAACCTTCTATGTTTTTTCCAACCTCTACAATTTTTCCGGCAAGTTCATGACCCAGTACTCTCGGATAAGAAAAATATGGCTGTACACCGGCAAAAGCATGAAGATCTGTACCGCAGATTCCGAGCCTCTGTATACGAACCAGGGCTTCACCTGCACCACATTCAGGCTGTGGCTGTTCTGTAAGGTTGAATTCGCCTGGAGTCCGGCAGGTAATTGTTTTCATTTTTTTCTATTCCACAGGCGAGAATTAACTAGGATTTAACGGTAAGCAAGAGTCGGTAACCACATGGAAAAAGATGGGAAAAATGTAATTATTGCCAGCACCACTACCAGGGGAAAGAGAAAAGGCAGGGTCGCTGCAGAACAGCGTTCAAAACTGATACCTGCAACACGTGAAAGCACGTAAAGAACCATCCCCACCGGAGGCGTAAGCAGCCCGATCATCAAATTCAGGACCATTATAACACCAAAATGTACAGGGTCGACGCCTACGCTTACAGCGATAGGCAGAAGCACCGGCACCAGAATAGTGATCGCTGCAACGGTCTCCATGAAACAGCCAACTATGAACAGGACAAGGTTTAACAGCAGCAGAACCAGAATCGGGTTGTCGGTTACTCCCATAATCATTCCTGCAAACTGCTCGGTAACCCGGTTGCTGGTGAGGATCCAGGCAAAAATCGAGGCTGCAGCGACAATAAACAGAATGATAGCTGAGGTTTCGATAGTTTCCATACTGACATGAAGCAGTCGTTTCCAATTCAGCGTACGATATACAATTATACCTAGAAACAGTGCATAAACACAGGCAGAGATGGCCGCTTCTGTCGGCGTAAAGGCTCCTGTGAGAATACCGCCAACAATGATAATCGGCGTAAGCAGAGACAGGAAGGCCCGCTTGAAGGTGGTTCCGAGAAGTCTGATATTAAAACGGGCATCACGAGGATAGTTTCGTTTACGTGCATACCAGGACACCAGCAGCATCAAAGAAATAGCCATCAGCAGGCCGGGAATAAAACCCGCCGCAAAAAGCTGGCCTACCGAGGCCGAAGCCATGACACCATAGACAACCATCGGCAGGCTAGGCGGAATGATAGGTCCGATGGTAGAGGAAGCCGCTGTAACAGCAACGGCAAAATCATCATCGTAACCGGCATCGCGCATCGCTTTGATTTCAATGGTTCCGAGTCCACCGGCATCAGCCACCGCTGCGCCGGACATCCCGGCAAACAGTACAGAGGCAATGATGTTAACATGGCCAAGACCACCTCTCAGCCAGCCTATACATGCAGTGGCAAACGCGAAGATACGGTTGGTTATTCCGGCGGAATTCATCAGATTGCCGGCGAGAATGAAAAAGGGAATCGCCAGAAGCGGAAAGCTGTCGACACCATTGACCATGCGGTGGATTATAACAAAGTCCGGCACAGTTCCGGCTGCCAGGATATAGAACATTGAACTCCCTGCCAGGGCGATCCCGACGGGGACACCAATGATGAGCATGGCAAACAGGAGGATCAGCATCATAGAAATCAACATGAGGTGTGAACTCCGGAAACAGGTTGAAAGAAAACCGACATTGGCGTCAATTCCACATCAGGATTCAGTTTTGACGAAGAGGTTATAGTCAAGATTACTGTAGCCCTGGCGAAAATGGCAAACCAGAACCCAGGTGGAGCGTATAGTCATAAGAACAAACCCGGCAAGGACGACGACATAAATAACGCTCATAGGCAGATCCAGCGAAGTCATGTATTGTGCATTCATGATCTTAATCATCTTAAATGAGATCCATGAGCCGTAAGCAAAGAACACAACTCGAATTACATCCACCAGGGTGGACAACACCCGTGCCACAGACCGGTTAATAAAACGATAAAAAAATTCTACCTGAATATGAGTGTTTTTACGAACAGCTATCGGAGCCCCTGCGAAGGCGACGCCGATCAGGAGATAACGTGCGATCTCCTCCGTCCAGGCTACAGAATCGTTTAAAACGTAACGGCTGAAAAACTGGACGAAGACGACCACTGCCAATACCCAAAAAATAAAGAACGAAACATAATCTTCAATACTGTAGTCCGAAAGCTTGACATCAATATCATCGAGAAACTGAGCTTCCGGTACTCCATCTCTTTCTTCGGGTTTAATCGGTTTATCGGTCATCCTCGTCCTCTTACTGCTGCAAAGGTTTAGAACTTGAGGTTATGGGAACCTCAGGTTTTATTTGATGGCCTGGAGACGGTCGTAAAGTTCCTGAGTCCATGTTGCATCGGGACCATTATGCAGTTTCATAGTGGCTTCCCGGAACGGTCCAACATCAACCCTGTTAACTGTCACTCCCTGGGCCTCAAACCAGCTTGCCAGAGAATTCTCTGCATCAAGAGTGTCCTGGCTGACCTTAGCGGCAGAATTCTGCAGTTCCTCAATAAAGATAGTCCGGTCAGCTTCAGACAGGCGGTTCCAGAGTGGGCCACCAATGATGCTCAGAATGCTATCGGTGATATGACCTGTCAGGTTAATATATTTCTGGACTTCATAGAACTTCTTAGCCTTGATGGTTGGCAGAGGATTCTCCTGGGCATCAACTACACCCTGCTGCAGTGCCAGATAGACTTCGGCAAAAGCCAGGGGGGTAGGATTGGCGCCAACCGCTTTCGGGAACATCATATAAAGAGGTGCGTTGGGTACGCGGATTTTGAGGTTTTTCATGTCCGCCGGGGTACTGAGTGGCTTGTTCGAAGTGGCGTGTCGGCGGCCATAGTAGTTGGCTGCAACGATATGGTTACCGGTTGCCTTGGTATAACCGTCCCCCAATTCGGTGAACAGGTCACTCTTGACGTAGGCCCGCCAGTGATCCAGATCACGGAACATGTAAGGAGCACCTGCAATGGCTAAAGGGCCATAGGAACGGCCGGCAAAAAGATTGCCGGTGTAGATCATATCTATGGTACCCAGGGCCAGACCCTGGTTAATGTCAGTTTCCTTGCCAAGGGCTGATGCCGGGAAAACCTCGACTTCGTAGCGACCGTCAGTACGTTTTTTGATAATTTCAGCGGTTTCGACCATTCTCTTATGATACGGTTCACTGGTCTCGTAGACGTGCGCAAACTTCAATTTCTCTGCAGCCATAACAGTTCCAGCACTGATCAACGATAACGCAACAACTGGAACCAACAACAACGACAATTGCTTTTTCATTTTAGAACCTCCACTTAAAAAGAGATGAACACAATGCTTCCCGACTAACAGCAAGTGACCAATTAACGGGCCATATTTTGGATAACACCGGGCAGCGCTTAACTCACAAAACACTTCTCTGTTATCCCCAAAGTTCAGTGCGCTTTTTTATAGATAACACACAGCCTGGTAAAATTTCTAAACCAGCGTTGTTTCTACAAAATTTTGTCACACACTGTGGGATAAACTTCTAATTTACTGTTTCCTGCCTGTTAGTCAAATATTTTTTTAAGAGAATATCTTTTTACTTTATGTGAACACTTAATACCCTTTCTCCATAGCCACAATCTGGTTCTGTTCCCCAAGACCGTCAATTCCCAGACGCATTCTGTCTCCGACCTTAAGATAGGTTGGTGGTTTGAGGCCAAGCCCAACGCCTGAAGGTGTACCGGTTGAGATAACATCCCCCGGGTGGAGAGTGAAAAATTTGGAGAGATAACTGACAATATGTGCAACCGTGAAAACCATTGTTTTGGTATTGCTGTCCTGGTATCTATGATCATTAACATCGAGCCAGATGTGCAGATCTTGCGGATCGGGGATTTCATCGGTTGTTACCAGCCAGGGGCCTATAGGGCCAAAGGTGTCACAGGATTTACCTTTCACCCACTGGCCAGTGCCTTCCAGTTGAAATTCACGTTCTGACAGATCATTGACGATGCAGTAACCGGCGACATGTTCGAGTGCATTGGCTTCCGATACATATTTGGCAGGTTTGCCAATAACGAGAGCCAGTTCTACTTCCCAGTCAGTCTTAATAGAGCCCCGGGGAATGAAAATAGTATCATTTGGCCCACAGACAGCACTTGTTGCCTTGGTAAACAGGATCGGTTCTTTGGGGATATCCATTCCTGATTCGAAGATATGGCCGGAGTAGTTAAGACCGATACACAAGAATTTTCCGATTTTCCCGACGCATGCTCCAAGACGGGGGGAATCCTCTACAACCGGCAGGGACATGACATCCAGGGCGGTTATTGCCTTCAACCTCTCGGGAAGTAGTGTTTCTCCTGTGATATCATCTAGATGTGCCGACAGGTCACGGATATTTCCACTATCATCCAAAAGGCCGGGTTTTTCTCGACCAAACGGGCCATATCGTAGAAGTTTCATATATTTTGCTCCTCTTTTTTATCTAGATTGACCATCCGCCATCAATGGCAAAAGCCTGTCCCGTTGTAAAAGACGATTCATCACTTGCCAGATAGACGACAAGTGATGCGATCTCTTCGGCTAACCCGATACGCTTCATGGGCTGGCGCTCGACAAAACCAGCACGAGCTGTTCTATAATCGCCCGTCGCATGCAGCCGCTCTTCCAGTGACGGTGATTCCACGGCCCCGGGGCAGATCGCGTTGCAGCGGATGCCCTTCGTCGCATAGTCAATTGCAATCGATTTCGTCATACCGATAACAGCAGCTTTCGAAGCTGCATATGCAAAACGAAGCTGTGCCCCTTTTATGCTGGAAACAATTGATGACATGTTAATAATTGACCCTCTCCCAGCCTCCAACATAGACGGCAGCAAACACTTTATCAGTCGATACTGGGCTTTAACGTTCAGGTCAAAAGCCAAATCCCATTCATTTTCAGTACATTCCAGGATCGAACCGTGGTGAACATGGCCTGCACAATTAAATAGAGCGTCTACCCCGTCCAACTGATCTACCATGGCAGAAATAGCAACTCCATCTAACACATCAAGCTTTCGGCATTCTATAACCGGCGCTTCCGTTTCCAGTGTACCAAGAGTCTGCTCATTTATATCAGTGGCAATGACCGTTGCACCTTCAGCGGCCATAGCCAATGCAGATGCTCTGCCAATTCCCTGCCCGGCAGCAGTAACCAACACCTTCTTCCCCGCTAGTCGTGTTGTCATTAAAACCCCTTTATACCTTCAATTGAATATTCACTTGCCACAGTTTTAAAAGCAAACTAGAACCTCGCTACGCCTCCATTAATGACAAACTCTTGCATCAGAGTTGACGACCGTGAATACGATTCCAACCATATTTCAACATCCGCCCTGCGTGAGATTACCTGAACTCAACGCTCCAATAGCGTAGGATGAATTCATAACCATCTTATAGCAATGACATGGGAAAAAAGGTAGTATTTTGTATCACTCGGGAGAAAAACCTCCCTCAAAATCGACATATTTGTGAATACAAAAAACTCACAAATCGCTGGTTGATGCTATCGGAGACTGCACTGAATAATGAATGAATTAAAACGATACTTTGCCCATCTCCGGGCACTATTCAGACTGGATAATACCGAGTAAAGAGAGAGAACATCATCGGTAAGGATATCAAAAGAAAAATATAACTTGCTACAATAAACTGATTGGTTATGGCCGAGTTCCTGCCATGACGTTTAGTCACAAGAGGAATGGCACTGATGGGCGGCACCGCACTTTGTAGAAAAATTATGAGAGCAACAGGGTATGGCGGGTGAACCATCAGCAGGATACCGAGAAAGACCAAAGGGAAAAAGAAGTTTTTCACTAAGACAAATTTGGTGACTTCAAAAAAATGCACTTTCCCCTGCCCCTGAAAATCAACAAAAATATTTCCTCCGAGTATGATCATGATCAGCGGCAATGACATCGCTCCCAGCATGGAAAGCCCTGACATAAGAAAGTCAGGGATAAAAGTATGTACATCATACAATCTGAGAAAGAGCGCAATCAAAGTCAGAATAAGAACCGGATGAATGATTTTTCTCCAATCGATTTTTTGCTCAGAATGAGTATGAAAGAAGAAATAATGGGTGCTGAAAAACAGGGCCGGATGAAATGAAATAAACAGAAAGAGAGTCACCAGGTAAGTAGAATCGCTACCATACATGCCGGAAATGATGGCCAGAGGAAAAAAAATACCATTCTGATAAAAAAGACTGATAGCAAATTCCCTGCGTGTTTCACGGTTGGAGACACGCATAGTAATAAGGGTAAGACCAGTCAGTATTATTGTGAAAAACACCCACCATAGGGGCACCTGCCACCAGGCAGGGAATTCATTTAATGTGAAATTTCTGATAATACTGACGAAGATTAGACTGGGTAAAGCTATATCAAGAACAAGTGGAGAGAGGAATCCCAGAACATTTCCCGGCATGATTCGTCTGCCAATAATATAAAACCCGAGGACGCCTAATCCGAGAAGCACCCCTACTGATTCCAGAATTGAGAAAAAAACAGTCATAACTGTCTAAGGTTTCACCTTTTTACGAGTTCATCAAAGAGGAAGAACACACAATCCCCGATTGAGATACCTGGAAAGAAAATTGATTACCCTGCCATCAGACCAGGTAAAAAGAGTGTGATCTCGGGGATAGCTATCAATAGAACAATTTCGCATATATCTGCAATTATAAAAGGGATAACTCCCCTGAAAATAGTCCCCATACGTTCCCCTGTGATTCCATGAATAATATACACATTGAGACCAACCGGAGGTGTTATCAGCCCCATCTCCGTGACTCGAACCACAAGGATACCAAACCAGATCGGGTCAAAACCAAGATTCTGTATCATTGGGTAGAACACCGGTACCGTAAGCAGCACAATGGCCATGGAGTCCATAATACATCCGAGAAAACCTACTATCGCCAGAATCAGCAGTAAAACTACATAGCGGTTTACGGTCAGTCCTCCAACCCAGGATGCCAACTCAAAAGGCAACCGACTGACTGAAAAAAAATAGCCAAGGATCATAGCCCCCATCACGACCATAAAAAGCATCCCCGTAGTTTTGGTCGTTTTAAGCAGGCTTGAGACAAATGTTTCCCAGGTTAATTTTTTCCTGAAAATAACAAAACAAAAAGTTCCGAAAGCGCCCACACCCGCAGCCTCAGTAGGTGTGAATACTCCAAAATAGATGCCTCCAATTACCACTACAAATAGAACGACGACTTCCCATACCTTAAAAAGCGACAGCAATCTGTCGTTCATGGTTGAACGTGGTCCCGGAGGTCCCAACAGCGGATTCATACGGGTTAAAATCATAATGGTAATTATATAGAAAAGAGCCTCCAGCAATCCAGGGATGAAACCGGCCAGAAACAGCTTGCCGATGGATTGCTCGGTAATAATGCCGTAGATGATCAGAATAACACTGGGTGGAATCAAAATGCCTATACTGCCACCGGCGGCGATGCAACCAGTGGCAAGGGCTGTGTCGTATTTGTATTTTTTCATTTCCGGCATGGCCACCTTACCAAGAGTAGCGGCAGTGGCCAAACTGGAACCGCTGATGGCGGCAAAGCATGCGCAGGCCACCACCGTGGCCATTGCCAACCCCCCACGAAAATGCCCTATCCATTTATGCACGGTGCGATACAGATCTTCACTTATACCAGCAGTCAATGCAAAAGCCCCCATCAGAATAAAAAGTGGAATAACACTCAAATTCTGGCTCGACAAGGTGCTGTAGGGCACAGTTCTCAGCACCCCCAGGGCTGGTTCCAGTCCGACTATACAACCAAAACCCACAAAGCCTACAAGCGCCATACTTATACCGATATGCATTCGGGAGAAAATGAGAATAATCAGAACAAAAATACCAATAAAGCCTATGACAATCGGGCTCATCAGTTAGTAACCTCCGAAAATAATTCAATCAAATGCACAACAAGAATCAGACCGAACGTTGCAAAAGCTATGGCAGTAGGCGCAATGAACGGATAGGCCGGGATCAACAAAACGGACGAAGTCAACCCAGAATCTCTGACCTCAAAGAAATAGAGGACGTTCTGCCAGGCGATAACAAAGACAAATATCAGAGTGATGAAGGTAGTTATAATATCGAAAACAGTCCTGACTTTCCTGGAAAAGCGCTCTATAATAAGATCGACACCGACATGCTCTTTCTGTTGGGCACAGTAGGCAATACTAAATGGTACCAGAATGGCCATCATGTATTCCACCAACTCAAAGGCCCCGGACAGAGGCCTGTTAAAAATATAACGCAGACCGACATCCAGAGCTGTGAGCGACATCATCAGAGCCAGCATGGAAGCACCGAAAGCAATCAAAAACTGGGTAAGTTTTTTTGCAATAATAGCAAGCATTGTTTTTCCATCGCTAAATCTATATCAGAACGACCCAAGCTAAAAACATAACACCCCTGCCCCTATTTTAAAGGGGTCAAGGGTGTTAAGTGGATAATATCTACTGAGATCACACTAAGATTCAATCATTACTCCTTGCTTAAAGAAACTGCAGTATCTAGAATTTCCTGGGCATTGGCATGCCCTTTACCCTCCATTTTTTTTACCCACTGGTCCCAGATGGGTTTTCCTGCCTTTTCAAGCCAGCGTTTACGCTCGGCATCAGGCAAGGAGTAAACATCAATACTCTTTCCAGCTGATTTGGCCTTTTCCATGACACCATCTTTGGCCGTGTCAAAATGATTACGCCCCCAGAACTTAGAACCTTCAAGCCCACTCACACTCATGATTGCATCCTGAATCTCTTTCCCCAGGCTGTCCCACTTACGCTTGTTCATGGAGATTGAAAAATAGACTGCCGGGAACGGTACCGCAGTATAGTAGTTGGCCACCTCATACAGACGGAACCCATGGATGGCCTCCCATGGAGCTCCCATACCATCGATAACACCTTTCTGCATAGACATATAGTTATCAGGCATTGGCACCATCATCGGAGTACCACCGAGAGCTTTCATCATTTCCGTAGGAGGTCCACCACTCATACGGATTTTCATCCCTCGAATTTCTTCCATGGTCTTGACCTGTTTTTTAGTGGTAATCAGTATATAGGGATTACTGGTGAAAAGAAGGAGAACTTTATTGGCTGAAAACTCTTTCTGTATGGCAGGATACTTTTCATACAACTTCCAGAGCACCTCACTGCCCTTTTCTGCCATCGTGTAAGGTAAAGCAGGTAAACTAACAACATCCGCCAGGGGGGTCATTCCCGGCCAGTAACCATGAAAACACCAGGAGATATCAGCTATGCCGCTCTTGGTAGCTCCCCATGCATCCTTACCTTTAGTCAAGGTTTGAGAGTAGAAGATCTGGATTTTAACCTTACCGTTAGTCGCCTTTTCTACCTGCTTGGCCCAGGGGGCGATGGCATGCATGCCGCTCCAACTCGTCTCCGGGTTCTGGTTGGCAAAGGTTAAGGTGATTGGTTTAGCCACTGCAGCAGCAGCAAATCCCAGGACAACGCTGATCAGAATAAACGACAAAAGTCTACTTTTCTTACGCATTGGTGCCTCCTCTCTTTGAGTTAATTTCTGTTAAACGCTCCATTTCAAATGATTAAGAAGTACACCTTATCGGTGTAACGACAAGGGTGACGGAGAGTTCAGCCACTATGGCTATTCCCCTTTCCTGCACAAAAGTAATACTACACCTTTACCGTGGTGAGAACAATACGGATCGAGGCGTTATTTCCATCTGCTGAACTAATTCTTCCAATGAACCGAATTCCATGCACGCTGCCTGGCAGTGTTTCACACACGCTGGTTTTTCACCCTGCTGATGACGATTGATACATAAATCACACAGTTCGGTGGGAAAAGGGAGATAGTCGATAGCCACCGGTTTCCTGTAGGCCGCATAAACATACTCTGTCACCTTGATCCCGCATTTGTCCGCCGGAAAATCGTGTTCCTGTTGGCATGCAACTTCACAGGAGTGGCAGCCAGTACAAAAATCATAATTTATCAACAGTCCATTCTTAGACATAATGGGCTCTCCTATTGAATAATTTTAGTTAAAGTGACGAGCGTGGTCTTATACTGTCCTCCGCCAAATCCTGAATCGGCATGCTGCGGACCTGGAACAATCTGATTTATCTGATAATCCCAAACTCTGAACAGATCCGGCTCACTGCCTTTCTCCTCCGGCATCCACCAACCGTGTAGAGTATGAATCATTTTAGGATGTACCCTCAGAGAAATTCTGACTTTGCGTCTTACCTTCCCCATATCATTTTCCAGATAGAGCCACTCCCCATCAGAAACCCTATATTCCTTTGCGGTATCAGGATGGACTTCAACATAGGGGTCCGGATGCTTGCTACGCAGCCATGGTATCATGCGATGTTCAGAGTGAAAAAACAGTGAAGACCGTGCTCCAGTGA
>DAOVUU010000071.1 GCA_030632405.1 Desulfobulbaceae bacterium
AGCATGGGATAGACCTACCATCGGCGCCAGAGCAACAGGCGGGGAAATTTGAAGTTTACGGATGGATAAGGTTTTTTTATTCATAATAGTGAATTTCAAGATGAGTGTGACAGGGTATCCTGGACACAATTTCAGGGTGATATTTATTGCTGCCTGATGGATTTAAAAATGTTAGTAATATTCAAACATCTAAATGTACTTCAGGGTACAAATGTTTCTCAATATATTATTTCAAGATTTTCCTACGAATTGCACTAGATTTCTCAGCTTTTAGATTTATAAATAAAGGGAATTCTTAATTTACTGTAACTCGCATTTCGTGCGAAAAAACGACTCCCTATCACAAACAACTATTATGCAGAATCAAAGAATTGTAATTACAGGCATAGGCCTTGCTGCACCTAACGCTTCAAACTTGAAGGAATACAGGGAAAAATTACTGGCAGGCGAAAGTGGTATTCGAGAAATTGATCTCAGATATTTTGGCAAAGCTCCCGCAGGCATCTGTACCTTTCCTGAAACAAAATATCGCAAGAAAAAAGAAAATAAAAAAGGCACCCGGGCCGGCTGCCTCGGTGTTTATTGTGCCAATGAAGCCATTGTAGACGCAAATCTTGACCTTAAAAAGTATGATTTGTCGAAGGTTGCTGTTATTATCGGCTTAACTGAACACGGCACAGTCGAAACTGAAAACGAAGTATACAATATTAAACAGTTTGACTATGACGTTAATTATTGGACTCATCACCATAATCCCAGGACTGTTATAAATAATCCAGCAGGTGAAATTACCATAAACCTGGGTATCACTGGGCCGCATTATGTAATTGGAGCCGCCTGCGCGGCCGGTAATGCCTCACTTATACAGGCCGTCCAGATGCTGCGACTGGGAGAGGCGGATATGGTGCTGGCCGGTGGCATATCTGAATCCACCGGCTCTTTTGGTATTTTTGCAAGTTTTCAGGCACAGGGCGCCCTGGGTCGGGCCGATGACCCTACAAAAGCCAGCAAACCCTTTGATACAAACCGTAATGGAATAGTGATATCCGAAGGAGCATGTATATATGTTCTGGAATATCTCGAAAAAGCAATTGAAAGAGGCGCACATATTTATGGCGAAATTGCAGGTTATGCTATGAATTCAGACGCCAGGGATTCCGTTCTCCCTTATGGAAAGCGACAGGCTGAATGCATGAGGTTAGCCCTTGAAAGATCAGGTTTATCTGCTGAGGATATAGACATCATCAATACACATGCCACCGGCACTAAACAGGGTGACACAGAGGAATGCAAAGCAATCCGTGAGGTTTTCAATGAATCAGAGTCAACCTATATAAATAACACTAAAAGTATTATAGGGCATGCTATGGGAGCAGCGGGTGTACTTGAACTTGCAGGCAACCTTCCCTCTTTTGAAGACAATCTCGTACACCCGACTATCAATATTGAGAACCTCGATCCGGAATGCAAACTCAAAAATCTAGTTATCAATCACCCCAAAAAAGTTGACACCATAAACAGTATCCTCAACAATTCTTTTGGTATGCTGGGAATTAATTCTGCTGTTATTGTAAAAAATATATAAAAAAGAATACCAAGATATGTTATAGGAAGTGTTTTGCATTTTAAAAATCACCCTCCCGGTCTCCATAATAGAGATAAGCAACCCGAATTTTACCGGCATCTTTGCGACTGGAGAGGTTTTCTATCCTATTATTATATCCGCCGAATTTGGAGAGTTACATGACAAGTGAAGAAATAAAAAATCTCATACTGGAAATCATAGAAGATATTGATGATGAAGCGGATTTTGAAAGTCTGAATCCCGATGAACCTCTACGAGACCAGCTCGACCTCGATTCTATGGATTTCCTTGATATTGTGATGGAATTGCGAAAACGTCATCAACTGCAAATACCCGAGGAAGATTACCCAAATCTCGCCACCCTTAACAGTTGTGCGGTCTACCTCGAACCTTTACTTAGAAACGCTTGATTTGTGAAATTTCCACTCCTGGTGATTGGTGGCGGTCCCTCCGGAATAGCCGCTGCCATAAGAGCAGCACGCTTTGTACCTGGTGTCCTTCTCCTGGAAAAACACTCTAGACTGGGGGGGCTTAACTCTTATTTTTACAGAAATAAAACACTCTTTGAAACGGGTCTCCATGCCATAACCAACTATGCTCCACCCGGGGCGAAAGCAGCCCCTTTAAATCGCCTGCTACGCCAATTAAAGCTGAAACGTAAGGATTTTTCTTTTTGCCAGCAGTACCGGAGTGAGATTACCTTCCTTAATTCTGAATCTCTTTTTTTTTCTAATGACTTCAACCTGTTGAAAACAGAAATTCAAGAAAAATTCCCTCACTGCATCGACCCATTCCAAAGACTTATCGATTTTCTTGACACCCTGAATCCGTTCATTCCTTCTCCTTTTCGTTCTGCCAAAAAAATTGTAACTGAAATCTTAGGTGATAAGCTACTCACTGAAATGCTGCTTTGTCCCCTTATGTATTATGGGTCCAGCCATGAAAATGATATGGACTTGAATCAGTTCGCCATTATGTTTCAGGCAATCTACGAGCAAGGTATGTTTCGTCCCAAAACCACAATAAAAGATTTCCTGGATCACCTCATCGGCCATTATAAAAACTTTGGGGGTGAGATAAGAAAAAACAGTGATGTAGTCAAGATTATACACAAAAACAGTAAAATTTACGGAGTCGAATTACATTCGGGGGAAGTCATTGAATGTGATCAAATTTTATCGACCATAGGCTTTGACGAGACCCGAAAACTTTTATCTGATGAGCAGGTAACAGTATTGCCGCGACTAGGTTTCACTGAAACCATATACCAGGTGAAGGCAGATGCCCATCTCATGCTACCGTTAGATAAAACGATTGTTTTCTTTAACAATTCTGAGAAATTCTCATATAAGAGACCCGATGATTTTGTGGACTATTCCAGCGGTGTTATCTGTTTTCCGGCAAACTTCGACGGTATAGAAAAAAAACCCTGTTTTGAGATAAGAGCGACACATCTGGCCAATTATTCAAAATGGAAAGCAATCTCCGCTGACAAAAACGCATATGCTGATCTAAAGGTTGTGTCATCACACAAAACTCTCAGATGTCTACAGAATATTGTTGGAAATTTCAGCTCAAACATAGTATATGAAAACACTTTCACACCGATAACAGTAGAGAGATATACTGCTAAAATCGCCGGTGCTATTTACGGTAGTCCCGTTAAGGTAAAGGATGGAGATATTGGATTCTCCAATCTTTTTCTTGCGGGCACAGATCAGGGGTTTCTCGGAATAATCGGCTCGATGCTCAGCGGGGTGTCGATCATTAACCAGCATATCCTGCCCAAACTTTAAAATTTCACGTTGAATAACTTCCACTTTATACCGATTTATGCCAGTCCCCTTTACACAGACTAAAGAAACATATGACATCATTGTCGTCGGATCAGGATTAGGTGGCCTCACAACTGCCAACCGTCTGGCTTACTGTGGACATAAGGTCCTTCTTCTTGAACATCACCACAGACTTGGCGGACTTGCAACCTGGTTTAAAAGAAGAGGTCATATTTTTGATATTTCTTTGCACGGCTTCCCATACGGGATGGTGAAAACATGCAAAAAATATTGGAATAAAGAGATCATGCAGTCCATAGTTCAACTGAAAAATATAGTTTTCGATAATCCTCAATTTTCCCTGCAAACCACCTTTGACAGAGAGGATTTCACGCATATCCTGGAAACTGTTTTTAAAATTCCAGTCGCAACCGTTAACCGGTTTTTCACCGTAGTTTCTGGAATGAATTTTTATGATGATCAGACAATGACTACCCGGGAACTGTTTGAGGAGTTTTTCCCGGGACGCTCTGACATACATAGATTTCTGATGGAACCGATCACCTATGCAAATGGTTCTACGCTGGAGGATCCCGCCATAACATATGGAATTGTTTTCTCAAACTTTATGAATAAAGGTGTATTTACCTTTGAAGGCGGGACTGATAAACTTATAGGGATGATGGCGGATGAACTTGAAAGAAATGGCGTGACCATATGCACAAATGTTAAAGTTGATAAAATTATCGTAGAGAAAGGGAAAGTCAGAGGAATTGAGGCCCATGGTAAAACCATTGGCAGTAAAGCAGTTGTCTCTAACAGTGGTATAACAAACACCATATACAATCTTACCGAAAGAAATGCTTTTTCTGAAGAATTTCTTGAAAAGGCAGCCGCGATCAGGATCAACAATTCAAGCTGTCAAGTGTATATGGGTATTAAAGAAGGAGAAGGGATTAACGATGTTGGCGATCTGCTTTTTACTTCAACAGCAGCCGAGTTTGACTCAACTGAACTACTTGACAGAGAAACGAAATCAAAAACATTTTCCATATATTACCCCAAAACACGTCCAGGGTTAAACAGATATACTATAGTAGCCTCAATGAACAGCCGCTATGAAGATTGGGCCGAACTTGAGGAGGATCGTTATCAGGAGGAAAAACGTTCTCTTATCGCCAGAAGCCTTAGGGACCTTGACAGATATCTCCCCGGAGTAGCCCAAAAAATTGACTGGACAGAGGCTGCCACTCCAAAAACCTTTAATAGATATACCCTGCATACCAGTGGTACATCCTTCGGCACAAAATTTGAGGGGCTAGATGTTTCCAGATCAATTTTCAAGGAAGTTGCAGGCCTTTTTCATGTAGGATCTGTAGGAATTATCATGTCCGGTTGGCTTGGTGCAATCAATTATGGTGTTATCGTATCAAATGATGTCGACAGCTATTTACGTTCCTGATTCCGCCTGCAGACAAGTGTCATAGAATCAGTTGATTGCTCAGCCAATGTGCAAAAAAGCAGAAAACAAGAGATAACCATGGAAAAATTTAATGAACAAATCGTCGTAGTTACCGGCGGAACTCGCGGAATTGGTAAAGCTATAGCTGAAGCTTTTCTTAAGGCAGGAGCGTATGTGGTTGGTATATACGCGGAAAACATAAAAGCAGCAGAGAAGTTTGGACAGGAAAACAGCCATTTTTCCTCCCGCTTCGAACTTGTTCAGTGCGATGTTTCAAATGAAACCGAAGTACAGCAGTTGTTTGCAAATCTGGAAATGAAATTTGACTGTATAGATATCCTGGTTAATAATGCTGGTGTACGCAGGGATTCTGTGCTTGCATTAATGGCAAGTTCAGATTGGGATAAAGTTATAAATATCAATTTGAACGGTACCTTTCTCATGTCTAAACATGCCGTTCTTTTGATGATGAAAAAAAAATATGGCCGTATTGTCAATATAACCTCTCCCGTTTCGCATCTCGGCTTTATCGGGCAGGCAAATTATGCAGCATCCAAAGCCGGGCAAATAGGCCTTACCAAGACTCTGGCAAAAGAAACCGCCAAAAAGAAAATTACTGTGAACTGTGTTTCTCCTGGATTTATTGCTACAGATTTCATAGATGACCTTAGCGTGGAACAGGTCTCCAGTTACAAGAAAATGGTGCCCATGAGACGTTTTGGTACCCCACAGGAAATTGCAGAAAGCGTTCTCTTCCTGGCCAGCCACAGGGCTGCCTATATTACCGGTGCAGTACTGGAAATCAGCGGTGGTCTATAACCATGTCGCCATTAGAACGGATTACTGATCTCATTCCACATCGACCACCCTTTCTGTGGGTTGATAATATCATTTCCTGCGATGCAGAAAGCATAACAACCGAAACATTTATTGATCCTGATCTTGATTTATTTCAAGGGCACTATCCTGATAACCCGATAATGCCGGGAGTTCTCCTCTGTGAAATTATTTTCCAGAGTGGTGCCCTGCTCATGTCAAAAAACATACAATCAGACACCAATGAGCCCAACGAAATACCTATTTTAACCCGTATTGAGAATGCAAAATTTAAACGCCCGGTGTTGCCTGGAGACACTGTCCAGGTAAAGGTGAACCTTAAAGAAACGATATCTTCAGTCTCCTTTTTAAAAGGTACGCTGAAGGTCAGTGGGAAAACAGCCGTTCAGGTTGTATTTGCCTGTGCTCTTGTCGCTGCACCAGAGCATCGATGAACAGTCGAATTTAACGCAAACAGTATTCTGTAAACCACAGAGCAGTTGTATTTTTACCTGAAACAAGTACTATCTGGTCTGAAATGAGATTTTTTCGCCTGACCTGGAATTTTTTCTTTGACATCTGTTTTGAATAACCACAAATGTGAGATCAGCAGGTGATCAGTTGATTTTATTAAACCGATATATAAAGGGATAAATCTGTGCAGCTTTCAATTACTGATATGATTCTACACGCTGGCCCTGTGGGCCAGTTTGTTATGCTCACACTGCTGATTTTTTCAGTAGTATCGTGGACTATTGTTTTTATAAAGGCGCGTTTATTTAAAAAAGTGAGGCTCGACTCTGAAGATTTCCTTGAAACATTCTGGAGTTCGACTGATCTCAATGAGGCTTACAGTGCCGCAGGAGAATTCGAGTACAGCCCCGAGGCTGCTGTCTTTATGGTTGGCTTTAGTGAACTGCAGAAAATCAATAAAATCAGAGGTCGAAAAGAAGAGAATAAGCCTGTCTATTCACTTGACATGCAACTTGCTACAATGGATAACCTGAAGCGTGCCGTAAGAAAAGCAGAATCTCAAAAATTCAACCAGCTTGGCCGCAGCCTGCCTTTTTTAGCGACAACAGGAAGTGCCGCCCCATTTATAGGACTCTTTGGCACCGTTTGGGGAATTATGGTATCGTTCCACGATATTGGACAGAGAGGTTCTGCATCTCTTGCTGTGGTTGCTCCAGGTATTTCTGAAGCACTCGTCGCAACAGCTGCAGGTCTTGCTGTGGCAATACCAGCCGTAATATTTTATAATTATTATTCTAACAAGCTTGATGAAGTCGGGGGTAGAGTCGAAGATTTTACCACCGATTTTCTCAACCTCGTGGAAAGGGATCTGCTGAGCAGAATATAGTTACCATGGGACCAATCAGAGGAAACGGTAGAAAAAGACTTGTTTCAGACATTAATGTCACCCCCTTAGTGGATGTTATGCTGGTCTTGTTAATTATTTTCATGATCACAGCACCAATGATGACCCAGGGGCTCAAAGTCGATCTTCCAGAAACAACTTCAAAGTCATTGAGGCAGGAAGAAAAACCTCTTGTAGTCACAATTGATAAAGCGGGCGAAATAAGTATAAACAATGTGCCACAGGTACGTGCGTTAATGATTCAGGAATTAGAGAAAAACTACGCGGCAAACAAAGATCAACCTATTTTCCTAAGGGCAGATAAGAATGTGGCCTACGGTATTGTCGTCGGAGTTATGACAGATATTAAAACTGTTGGATTTGATAAAATTGGTATGATTACCAAGCCTCCTGAAAAAAAATTAAATTGATTTATGGCAGTATACTTCATCAACCCTTACATTTAAAATTTGGTGAGTCTTTTAAAATTTATTTTCTGATCACTCCTTTCCGGGATATATTAAATAAAAGAGCCGGAAAAAGGCAAAAATTTGTGAAATAAGCCGTGTCGAAGGAATATAAAATCACATACATGTCTGAAAACGAATGGAAATTGCCATTTAATATTGCTATTGGCTTCCATGTTTTGTTTATTCTAGGCGCTTTATATCTGCCCGGACTGTTTAATACAAAACCAAAATTTGCCGACATATACACCGTTAGTCTCATTTCAATTCCTGAACCCGTCACACAACCGGAACCTGCCCAGGAGGAAGCTTCTGTACAACCTATACGAACCCCACCTGTTACTGCGAAGAAAATTGCACCGATAGCAGAGCAGATTGAAAAACCTGCTCCAGTTCCTCAAAAAGCTATCTCGATCAAGCCTCTTAAAAAGAAAAAGATTAAAAAAATTAAAAAAAATACCACGGATATACGTGCAAAGGAGCTGGAACGGAAAAAGAGGCAAAAATTGGCAAAAGCTTTACAGGCAGAAGAAATTGCTGAAGAGAACGCTCGCGTTGCACAAAAGGAACTGGAACGTGAACGCAACCTCATGAAGACTCCATCTAAAACCGCAGCGACCGCCCCTGTCAGGAAAAAAACTATCGCTGGAAAACAGCTGGGGGGCAGCTCTAATCTTATCCAAAACCAATACCATGCCGCTATTTTTGGAAGATTACATCAGTTCTGGTCCCTGCCTGAATATATGCAGAAAGATCCTGACCTGACAGCAGTTGTAGTGATAACTATTACAAAAAACGGGCAGATAGCCAATATGTTTTTTGAAAACAGATCTGGAAACAGAGTATTTGATCAATTTGTTACAAAAACAATTGAAGCGGCAAGTCCGTTACCTCCTATTCCTGCTGCCATGAGGAAACAGAGATATGAAATCGGATTACGTTTTAAGCCGGGAAGCATTCGTTAAAAAAGCGCTCATAAGTCCGATTACATTAACAGGGCGCAATATATTGGTGGCATATTCTATTTAAACCTAACCTCCGTAAATTTGATCTATAATTGAAGATGAAGAAAATTATTTATTCGACCCTAAAATCCTGCTACTCACTCACTCTGTTTTTCTGTCTTTTAAGTGTTCTTGCCAACCAGTCAGCGAATGCGGCCAGTACAAAACGTGTTTACCTGGACATTACAGCTCCGGAAACCCGTAAAATCGAAATCGCTGTTCCCTGGTTCATTAACAAAGACAACCCTGAAAAAGCGCAAACTCTTGATCGTGACCTTGCTGACACTCTTGCAAAAGCATTGAAATTTCATGGAATAATATC
>DAOVUU010000156.1 GCA_030632405.1 Desulfobulbaceae bacterium
AGCCTCACTCATCCCTTTCGTCAGCCGTCTTGTACCTTTTCCTCTCCAGAGAACTACATGTTTCTGCGGATCCAGAATATCGATGACAATAGTACCTTCCTCATATGATGTCACAGGAGGGGCCTGGCCGCTCTTCGCGTTCTTGCTGTTGGATAGTGCCCCGCCGTAGCCATAACCGGAGTAAAAATGCTGGATAGATTCTGTTTTGACCTTCTTATCAATTGCCCCCAGCCAGTTGATAAGAAAATCAGCCTTCCCGTTCTTAACAAACCCTTTTGCCTGAAGATTTTTTTCTATTGCAGTACGAACAAGAGAAGCCAGTTCCGGATTATTAATCCTCGCGCCTTCTCCAGGTGATGCTGAAGTTTCCAACCAGCCAAATGTTTTCATCTCTGAAAAATTCAAAGTAGACGCTACATCGGTTTGCACCTTGACAGGAGAACACGCTGCCGCCAGCCAGATAACCAGAAAACAAACAAGATATACTCTCATAACTTTGCCTTAAAATTAATTTTGGAAATCTCTGAGATGTGCCATCACCAGCGGGAACTCAGGATTTGCCTTTTCAAGTGGAGGCTCACCGAAGCGGGCACCGATTGCATATATGGGGTCTTTTAAAACCACACAGGCATGTTCAACTTTTAAACTTTTACGAATAGTGTATTTAACAAACTGATCTTTCTCAGTTATTTCACTGAGCCTATCTATAGCCTTAAGAGAAACAACATCATCGGACTCTGATGATACTGAGAAGATACGCTTTCTAAAATGTTTATTCAATTTGCAGGAGCGAATAAGACCACTTATTTCCCGAAGCAGACGGGCGAGCTCTCTTGCTCCCCTGAGATTGATATAATCATACCGGTACGGGTTATTCCCAATCAGCGGTTTCTTCTGACCGCCAATCAGGAGTACAAGGGGTGTCCGCAGCAAAAATTCTGCCACACGTCCGGTAACACCCAACCATCCTTCCCAAAGGCCTAGAGCAGCAGAAAAAAGATACAGGTCTCCGGTAACAGCAGGGTGAGTAGCACCCATATAAAAACTGATCGCTCCCCCCATCGACAGGCCACCAATAGAAACTGAATTCTCAGATGTCGAAGCTGCATCGATTGCAAATTCAACATTTTTCTTCCATGCCTGCAGGGTAACCTTCTTCATCGGCTTGGGATTTTTCAAGCCATGCCCCTGAAGCAGCGGCAAATACACATTATAGCCAAGTCTAAAATGAAAGAATTCACCAATTGCACGAACAAAATGTGGAGAATCACTCAATCCATGAACCAGAACAATCGCCTTTGCCGACTGTGTGGTATGGACCATTTTTCTTGGATAGCAGCCTTCTCTAATAATCTGGTTAGAAAAATAGGGGAATTCAGCATAATATTCATGCCATACTGTTTTGTCTTCCCTTGTCACAAACAGTTCCTCAGTCATGATGGCGTCGTAAAAAGTCCGATCTACTGCGTTGTAGGTTTTTTACAGACACTCGACATACCACATGTATTGTCGAGTACCTGTAAAAAACACTACGCCTCGAAGTCTACGCTTATCTGTATATCAAACTTTTTGACTTAGCCATCTAAGGCTTGATTTACCTTTTTACGAGTTTATCGATCATAACATTTCAATAAAAGAAGCTATCTTCCGGTGAACCGTGTGCGCCTTCTGACCATCCACAAGTACATGCCTGTCAAAGCTCAGTAAACAATATTCTTTCTGATCACTTTCAATTTTTCCGTAGATTTTTCTTGCTCCTGCCGGGTCAACAACTGGATTCTTATCAGCTTGAATAATCAAGGCGGGCTGTCTGATTTCGCTATACCGTTTTTCTGCAGCATCGAGAAATTCACCAATCTGATGTACTCCTGCAACCGGATTTTTCAGATAATTAACATAAGAGTTCCCATGAGAAAACGCCATGAATTGTTTTTCTCCCTCCCCTTTCATCCTGTTCAACATTCTGTTCCATACATCAACAGCGGGCATAAAATTTACAGAATAATCCCTTAATGTGAACGGTGGACAGACAGCAAAAACGCCTTTTACTTCCTGAACTCTTGCAGCAAGGTTCAGAGCCAGACTGCCACCCACTGCCACTCCCCCCACAACAACTCGATCACAAATAGCATCCATGAGAGCAAATCCGCTCTCAACACTATCCATCCATTCCTGATATTTTCTGCTGGAGAGATCCTCGGCGGTGGTACCATGTCCAGGCAGACGGGGTGCATAAACCCAGAAGCCCTTTCGCCGCAGATAGTTCGCCAAAAACCTTACCTCTTCCGGTACGGCCAGGTAACTGTGAACCAGAACCACTCCTTTTTTGCGACGAAGAGCAGGCAACAGAAATGGTTTCCCCCGATTAAGCAGATCTTTTTCAAGTGGAGGCATGCACTGAGCACATGCCTGTTCATAGTCTTTCTGTCCTTTCCTGACAAGATACCGAACAAGCAGGATTTTAAAAATAAAGCCGGGCTGCCAGGCAAGAGATTTCAAGATTTTCTGAAACCGCAAAAGCGGCTCCACTTCATTGGCCATTATCTCAATTGGATTATCAATCCTGCCCTTATGAAAACTTGACGGAAAAGACAGTTTAGAGCGATCCCTGAGAAGGTAGTCTCCATCTTTTCGTACTACTCCCTTCTCCTCCGCAAGCCGCAAAAAATTTTCATACTTTTTGAACCGGTCATCGGTGAGCAGATGCACCTGACTGTCCCGAAAGGATCTATGCAAAAACAATCCTCCGCTGCTGACTTCCCTGTCACTTATATGGGATGCCGCGTAAAAAACCCGCCTCTTAAAATCTTCTTCTTTTATGCGATCAAATGGATATTTCTTTAAAAAAGAGGCATATAAGTGTTCATGATTCAGGGTAGTCAAAGCATAAATGTCATGCATATACCGCTGCATAACCTTATAGGCAGTTGCCCGCATCTTTCCGCTCAGTTCTGCGGGTAAAGAATAATCCTGAATCCCGTTTCTGCACATGTCATCTTTCAGCCACAGGGGCTCTATAAAATCATTGATCTTTATCGGCTTGCCAAACCGGATATCCAGATCAACCCCTGACAGCAGCATTGTCCCTTCGGTCATTATCTCTTCTATGACTCTCTCCGAAATATCCTTTACCATCTTCGATGCAATGCTGGAGGCAATGTTCTCCATGGCCCGAATAGGATAATAGGTGAGATTTACAGGAACAATCGTTGTCTGTTGCACTTTTACAGCAGAAAGACTCTCTATCTTCAAATTTGCCAGAGCCGGCTGCAGTTTCGGTGAAGAAGACTCAGCAAGCTCGAAAATATACCTGCGATACAGTTCCGCCCTTAAGGCCAGGGCAGCAGCCCCTGTATGGGGCTCATGCATTCCATCGGGATGGGCAATCATGAACTTTCCACCGGTCATGATCTTTTTGGTCTTCACCATGCTGCCTTCAGGGAAGATAATCCAGTTCGCCTCCCCGGTCAGCAGACTCCCCACAATCAGTTCATCTCTGTTGGGATCACGGGTAGAAATAACACCGACAAGGTCAAAAAATCTCTCTAGCCCACCCTTAAAAAGTCCTGCGGTGGCCAGAGACCATACCGGTTTATCCGTTAAATCGTGGATATATGATGGAAGTAAAAGTGTTTCAATACGGGTAAAGTGGTTGATCACAAAGATCGTCGGTCCGGAAGGAATATTCTCTTCACCATGGACAACGATATCAGCCTTGGACAGCCGGGAAAGGGCTTTAATCGCAAGGCCGGTGGTAAGATATGCAGATCGATTCATAGCGGGCCCGGGACAGCTCTCGAATCATTGCGGATTTCACTTAAAATTCAAACTTTCGGCTACTTCAAATATTTCCGATTAAACATGAAAGTCAGCTTCTTTTTAGTCATTCCCCAAAAGCAGGAAAAGAAGAGCCATTCGAATATAAATACCATTCTCCGCCTGTTCGAAATATTTGGCCCTGGGGTCTTCATCCACCTCCCGGGATATTTCATCAACACGGGGCAGAGGATGCATAATGATACTTTTTTCTTTCATTAATTTGACCTGATCCAGCCCAAGAATATATTTACCCGAGGCACGTTGGTAATCTTCCAGATCATTAAATCGTTCTTTCTGGATTCGGGTCATATACACACAGTCAACCAGTGGCAGTACTTTTTCAAGAGAACCCTCCTCCTGCCATTCAACGTTGTTTGTAGTCAGATAGTCCTTAAGATCGTCATCCATTCTACAGACCGATGGCGAAACAAAATAAATTGTGATGTTATCATATTTTGTCAGCAGATAGGAAAGGGATCTCACTGTACGTCCATATTTCAAATCGCCAACCATGGCGATTGATAAGCCGTCAACAGTTGGAAAGCAGTCCTTGATTGTATACAGATCGAGCAGTGCCTGGGTCGGGTGCTGACCGGATCCATCACCGGCATTTATCACAGGAACCGAGGACGCTTCCGAAGCCCTTTTTGCACTGCCGGGCTCGTTATGCCGCATAACAATTAAATCTGCATATCCACACATGACCCGTGTTGAATCATAAAGAGTTTCTCCTTTTGCAGCACTGGAAAACTCTTTTGCATTTTCAGTGGTCAGAATGGAGCCGCCCAGTCTTGCCATGGCGCTCTCAAACGAAAAACGGGTACGGGTTGATGGTTCATAAAAAAGAGAGGCCATAATTTTATCTTTCAGAGCCTGGGAATAATGCCGCTGCCCCGCTGAAAGATCTTTTTTCATCTCATCTGCGACATTGAAAATTATGTCCAGCAGCTCCAGGTCAAATTGCTGAGATTCATAAACATGCTCCAGATTAAATCTTCCCACCTTACTCTCCTTGTATTATTTTCTTAGCTTCCCAGCGTGGCAACCATCACTGCCTTGATGGTATGTACCCGGTTTTCCGCTTCGTCGAATACAACTGAAGCGGGCGACTCAAACACATCCTCGGTCACTTCCATTGCCTCCAGACCAAAACTCTGATAGATTTTTTCACCCATCTCCGTCTCGCGATTGTGGAAGGCAGGAAGACAGTGCAGAAACTTCACAGCCGGATTCCCCGTCTTCTCCAATACATCACCATTAACCTGATAGGGCAGAAGTTGGGTAATCCTCTCTTTCCACACATCTTCTGGCTCTCCCATGGAAACCCAGACATCTGTACAGAGAAAATCACACCCTTTCACCCCGCTGTCAATATCCTCAGTAATTGTTATCCTGGCACCGGTCTCTTTGGCAATCTCCAGTGCTGTTGCAACAAGTTCCCGGTCAGGTTGAAGACTGGCCGGTGAAACGGAACGAAAATCCATTCCCATTTTAGCGGCACCAATCATCAGGGAATTACCCATATTATTTCTGGCATCTCCCAGGTAGGCAAAAGTGATTTGACTTAAAGGTTTGCTGGAGTGCTCCCGAACTGTGAGCAGATCCGCCAGTATCTGGGTAGGATGAAATTCATTGGTCAACCCGTTCCAGACCGGTACACCGGAATATCTGGCAAGTTCTTCCACCTTGGACTGCTCAAACCCCCGGTATTCAATACCGTCATACATACGGCCCAGAACCCGGGCAGTGTCCTTTATTGATTCTTTAACCCCCATCTGTGAACCGGATGGTCCAAGGTAGGTGACATGTGCACCCTGATCATAGGCAGCTGTTTCAAAGGCACACCGTGTACGGGTCGACGCTTTCTCAAAGATTAAAGCTATATTTTTCCCTTTTAATCGTGGTTGTTCATACCCTGCATATTTGGCCTTTTTCAAATCTGCTGAGAGTCCGAGTAAAAACTCAATTTCTTTGGGTGAAAAATCCAAAAGCTTCAAAAAACTTCTATTTCTTAGATTAAATGCCATCTATCCCCTCCTTACCCGATACACGGGAATTATTATTCCATATAGCCGTCTAAAACAGGTGATGCCCGCAACCGAAAGTTGTCAGTTTTCAGTGTGCAGTTATCGGTTACTGATAGCTGCACACTGAAAACTGATAACTAACAATATTGTCATAATTTCTCGGTGATACGGTAAACGATTTTCTTGTTTTTTATAACAGAAGCTCAGTAATAAGGTATCTAACCGTTAAAACCATACAATCCTGGCAAAAGTACTATAGATATCAGCACAATAACCTGAATTAAAATAAAGGGTATTACTCCTTTGTAGATATCCACCGTCCGCACCTCCGGAGGAGAGACTCCTTTCAGATAAAAGAGCGAAAAACCAAAGGGTGGTGTCAGAAATGAGGTCTGCAGATTCATCGCAATGAGGATGGCAAACCAGAGCGGATCGATTCCTATCACTGCTGAAATGGGCAGAAGGATGGGGACTACAATATAGGATATCTCAATAAAATCTAT
>DAOVUU010000133.1 GCA_030632405.1 Desulfobulbaceae bacterium
TACATAATGACGCACACTGGCCGCAATCATTGCAGAGGATTTCATCAATTTTCGAAATCCCCTTCTGCTTCTTCCTGTACTCTCTTTTCTCGACATCCCCTTCTGCAAAGGTTGCCCAGCTTATGGCAGGACAGCCAAGGCGAATACAGGACATACAGCCCACACAATTTTCCTGGTTGGTAAAGTATGATACCGGTTTGCGCTCCGTCATCTCCGGCAGCAGAACACAGGGTGCCTCCGAAATAACAACAGACGGCTCTGTCAGATCAACCGCCTCTTTCAGTATTTTCCTAGTTTCAGGGACTTCATGGGGATTGACTTTGTACACATGTTTAACCCCAACTGCACGGCACAACGCCTCAAGATCAAGCTGGCTGGCCGCTTCCCCTCTTATATTATTGCCGGATGCAGGGTTTTCCTGCTGCCCTGTCATCGCTGTAATACTGTTGTCGAGAATTATCAGAGTAGAGGCTGAGTTATTGTACACACTGTTTATAAGACCGGTGATGCCTGAGTGAATAAAGGTTGAGTCTCCTATAACAGAGACAATCTTATCATGGCCGCCATCTCCTATGGCCTTAGCCATGCCATGTGCTATTGAGACGGAAGCCCCCATGCAGACGCATGAGTCCATTGATGAGAGGGGAGGCAGAAAACCGAGGGTATAGCAGCCGATATCACCGGAGACAAAAACTTTCATTCGGGACAGATTAAAGAAAATCCCCCTGTGAGGGCAGCCGGCACACATATTAGGTGGCCGCATTGGCAACTCCACCTCTTCAAACACTTCGACATTCAACTCCGGAGCAATAGCATTTCTAACGATGGCAGTATTCAACTCGCCCTGACTTGGCACAAGATCTTTGCCTCTGCAGCTGATCCCCATTGCCTTTATATGTGTTTCCAGAAACGGATCGAGCTCCTCCACCACGTACAATTCATCTACCATCCCCGCAAACTTTCTGATCATTTTTTCGGGAAGAGGCCAGCACATACCCAGCTTAAGAACAGCAGCATCCGGAAAGGCCTCTTTAACATAGAGATACGACACACCGGATGTTATAAACCCTTTTGCAGTATCACCCTCTTCAATTCTATTATAATCGGCAGTCTCCGCAATTTCCATGCACCGGTTCATACGTTCTTCCACATAGGCGCGGCGGGCCTTCGCCATGGCGGGCAGCATAACAAGTTTGGCCGGATTTTTATTAATCCCACCCACCGCAATTTCCCGCCGATCACCTTTTTCAACTACTCCTTTTACATGGGCAATACGGGTAGTAATACGCAGTATTACAGGTGTATCGAGATCCTCACTCAAATCAAAAGCAACCTTAAGCATCTCTTTTGCTTCAAAAGGTTCGGAAGGTTCCATCATTGGTAATTTGGCGGCAAAACCATAATTCCTGTTGTCCTGCTCGTTCTGGGAAGAATGCATTTCCGGATCATCAGCACAGACTATAACAAGACCACCGTTAACCCCAGTATACGAGGCTGTAAACAGGGGATCCGCCGCCACATTAAGGCCAACATGCTTCATAGTGGCAAGAGCCCTGGCACCGGCGAACGAGGCACCTATCGCCACTTCAAGACCAACTTTTTCGTTGGGAGCCCATTCGGTATACACACCATCATAACGGGAAAGATTCTCCATAATCTCCGTTGAGGGTGTTCCCGGATATCCTGACGCTACCTTTACACCTGCCTCGTGAGCACCGAGAGCGATTGCTTCATTGCCGGACATCCACAATTTATTTTCATTTTCCTTTACCACATTATCTCCTGGTTAATTCTATAGAATACGTTCACATATTCATGCCTGAAGGGCTAGTCTTTGTCATTTGTCAAAATAACCGTGAATGTTACTCTGAAACTCGCTCGCGAGGCAAGTATTTTTATAACAAACCAACCAAATTCGTGTTTATCCAACAATTACTCATACCCGTTTTCGAAAAAATACTCTTTTCTGCGAACGCTTTGCTTTGACAACAAAGAGGCCACCATTTATTATATAGAGACAGAAAAAATACATTTTCAGTCATCATATTTTCACAAATACTATAGCGTGATACCCGCAACCGAAAGTTATCAGTTTTCAGTGTGCAGCTATCAGTTACAGACAACTGCACACTGAGAACTGACAACTATAAATACATACTTAGACAGCTCTTTATACCCCTTCCCAATGGAGGCAGTGCACCATGTATATTGGAAGAATCATGCATACCGATTTAATCACAGTGTCCCCTGCAACCTCTCTTGCCCATGCCCAGGAACTGACAGAAAAACATTCAATTGATCATCTTCTCGTAATCGATGACAAAAAGAAACTTGCCGGTATCATATCTGACAGGGATTTGAAACGATACTGGGCCTCACCGGCAACAACTCTCAGTACCCATGAGTTAAATTATCTGCTTGAGAAAGTGACTGTGGATATGATCATGATCAGAAGCGTGGTAACAGTTTCCACCTCCACAACAATAGAACGTGCAGCCTATATCCTGCAGCAGCACAGAATAAATGCGCTGCCGGTCATGGAAAATGATGAACTCGTTGGCATAATTACCAGCACAGATGTCATGGCAGTTCTGTTTGAAGCAATCGGTATCAGTGATGACAGCGCCAGGCTTGGAGTTTTTGTAAGCGACAATATTGGACAGCTGCAGAAAGTCACGGGTGTGCTTGAGACAGCAGGAATTAACATTCAAAGTTTACTCTGCTGGCCGGAAAGAAAATATCCGGGCATCTCCCAGATGGTTTTCAGAGTAGCCGCCCAAGACGGTGATACCGCCATTCGGACTCTGCAGGAGAATGGTATTAAGGTAAAACTGCAGTATGAAAAAGACATTACCCCCTTTCTTCCGGAGGGCACTGTATAATTAAGGTGGCGCCGAAGATTAAATTCTTACTCGGCCGCCACCTATTAGCTGTTAACTTTTAACTGTTAACTCTCAACTCTTAATTGCTTTCCCCCACCGGTACCCCCCAGATCTCCTCAGCATACTGTTTTATAGTACGATCAGTCGAGAATTTCCCCATTCGCGCAACATTGAGTATTGCCATTCTCGTCCAACTTTCCTGATCAAGAAACATATCACTGACCCGGTTCTGACACTCGATATACGATTCAAGGTCGAGCAGGAGCAGATATGGATCCTGTTTATCCATCAAACTTTCTACCAGGGGCTGAAACAGTGACTCATCTCCATTACTGAAACACCCATCGCTGAGTGCCTCAATTACATCCTTTATCTTCTTATTTCCCTCACAAATCTGGAGAGGCGTCCTGCTCACATTTTTCCTTTCAAACTCCGCTTCATCAGAAGTCATACCAAAGATAAAGATATTCTCTTCCCCCACCTCTTCACGGATCTCTATATTCGCCCCGTCGAGGGTACCTATGGTCAGAGCTCCGTTAAGTGAAAACTTCATATTCCCTGTGCCGGAAGCTTCTGTACCCGCAGTGGATATCTGCTCCGACAGATCTGCAGCAGGTATGATAATCTCCGCCTGAGAAACATTATAATTGGGTAAAAAGACCACTTTCAGCTTATCCTTTACCCTCGGATCATTGTTGACAACCTCGGAAATTGATGTGATTAGCTTGATTATTAACTTTGCCCTCCAATATGAAGGTGCCGCCTTACCGGCAAACACGGCTGTCCTCGGGGCCGCGTGATCCGCTTCACCTCGTATTATCCGATGATAGAAATGGATAAGATGAAGTGCATTCAGCAGCTGGCGTTTATATTCATGTATACGCTTCACCTGAATATCAAACATCGAATCAGGGTTGACCGCCACCCCGCTCATTTTGTTAATATAGTCCCCAAGAGCACCTTTGTTATCCAGTTTTATCCGGCGCCATTTTGTACAAAATGCAGGGTCAACCGCCAACGGTTCAAGCCCGCGCAACTGATCGAGATCGGTAATCCAGCCGAAGCCCAGATGACTGCTGATCAGGTCAGCCAGTTCAGGATTCACATCAAGCAGCCATCGTCTGGGGGTGATACCATTTGTTTTTGAGTTAAATTTTCCCGGAAAAAATCTATGAAAATCTGGGAAAATCCGGTCTTTGAGAAGCTGCGAATGCAGTTCTGCAACACCATTTACAGAATGGCTGCCGATAATCGCCAGATGAGCCATCCTCACCATTTTCACAGGTCCCTCTTCAATAATAGAGAGATCACGTATTTTTCTCTCATTACCGGGAAAGTTCTCTGCCAGTTCAGTGAGGAATCGACGATTGATCTCATAAATAATCTGTAGATGACGGGGCAAGACTCTTCCCATCATATCTACAGTCCAGCGCTCCAGGGCCTCGGGCATAAGAGTGTGATTTGTGTAGGCAAAGGTATTCACTGTGATATTCCACGCCTCTTCCCAGCCTATCCCTTCCAGATCAAGGAGCAGGCGCATAAGTTCAGGAATAGCAATAGCCGGATGAGTATCATTGAGCTGAACGGCAACGAGATCAGTGAATTTATCGAAGGTATCGTGTTTTTTCTTGTATCTCCTCATAATGTCCTGAAAGGTTGCGGCAACAAAAAAGTACTGCTGCTTAAGCCGCAATTCCTGTCCTGCATAATTATGATCCGGTGGATAGAGTACCTTGGAGATAGTCTCAGAACTCACTTTCGATTGAACTGCTCCTATATAATCTCCCCGGCTGAAATCTTTTAAATCAAGTTCTCTCGAAGACTGGGCCGACCAGAGGCGCATATTTATTACATGATCGTTCCGGTATCCCGGCACCATGATATCAGAGGCTCTGGCCTTGACATCTTTAGTGTTCACCCATCTTGCCCTGTAATTTCCGTTTTCATCCTGATAACTTGTCACATTACCGAAAAACTGTATATTGAAGAGGGGCAGGGATCGTTCAAATTCCCATGGAGTGCCGTCTGCCAGCCAGTTATCCGGGCCCTCCACCTGATATCCGTCAATCAACTGCTGGAAAAAGAGACCATATTCGTATCGTATACCATATCCGTATGCGGGGATTTTGAGTGTGGCAATCGAATCCATAAAGCAGGCTGCCAGACGTCCAAGACCACCATTTCCAAGAGCTGCATCCTCCTCCTGATCACGTATTTCAGCCATATCAAAGCCAAGGTCCTCCACAGCCTTCTTGGCAGCTTCCAACATACCGAGATTAGTCATGCTGTTACCAAGAGAACGGCCGATCAAAAACTCAAGAGAAAGATAGTAGACTCTTTTCTTCTCTTTGGCGTAAAACGTTTTCTGGGTAGATATCCATTTTTCCACCATTATATCCCGCATCGTATAGGCAAGTGCTTTATACACATCTTTTGCTCCGGATCGCTCCGGATCGCGGCCTTGAAAGCTCATAAGATGATGAATGATATGATCCCTTATGGCTTTTACTGTTGCAGGGGAATGCAGTTCAGACGGAAGACCACTCTTCTGTCCGGTTTGCGACTCTACTTTTTCCAATACCTTCATGTTCCTCCCTCCCGGGAAGTGATTTTTTTGTTTCGATTTTTTAAAATAAAACACCACCTCTGGACAAACGGTTCAGGTGGATATACCTATTCTAGTAAGTGCTTATCTAAAACAATATGGGGTTGAATATAACAACGAAGCAGATATTGGCTACTATCTCTTTTGGCAGGTTTCCATAATAGTTTAACAAATAGTCCTCTTTTAGTGTGAACATGAGTTTTTCATTGAAGACAAGACCACGCTGTAGTATATCGGATTTTAACTGTTTCATCCGGCATCATAAAAAACTGTTCTCTATTCTCCCGACAGCCCCCAACATTGCAGCAAGAGGTAATTCATGGCAGCCAGCAAAGCAAAGCAGAAAAATCAGACACCTGTAGTAACCTATTTTATTATTTTTATCCTTGGATTTTTGACAGGTGTCGGATTCACAATATACAAAACAGCTGGAACCGTTTCCGACACTGCTGTGACCAGCAGCAATCAGACCACTCAGAATGAAGAGACACACCAGGTTATCCTTGAGCTGAAGGCAGAGGTGACAGCCAACCCGGACAACTTCCAGGCCTGGAAGCAGCTGGGCAACCAATACTATGACCATAATCAGCCGGCAGAAGCTGTCGGTGCCTATACTAAAGCTCTTGAACTGCATTCAGGAGATGCCAATCTACTTACAGACCTCGGTGTAATGTACCGTAGAATCAAACAACCTCAAAAAGCTATAGAATCTTTTGATAAAGCAATACAAATGGATCCAGCTCACGAACCGTCCAGGTTTAATAAAGGAATTGTACTGCACTACGATCTGAATAAACCTGACGATGCAATCGCCAGCTGGGAAGAACTTCTCAGGATTAACCCACAGGCCCGCACCGCAGGTGGAGAACCCATTCAAGACTTTATAGCAAAAATCAAAGATCAGTCGGCTGCTAAGCAGTAGCTGTCTTTATTTTGAAAAATGAACAAACAGGAGAAACTATGAATTTTGAAACAAAAGCTCTGCATGCAGGCCAGACAATCGATCAGCAAACACTGTCAAGAGCTGTCCCAATATATAGAACAACGGGTTATATGTTCAAAAACAGTGAACATGCGGCAAATCTTTTTGCTCTGAAAGAACTGGGCAATATCTACACCAGAATAGGCAACCCGACCCAGGATATTCTTGAACAGAGAATGGCACAACTGGAAGGCGGCGCAGCCGCCCTGGCTCTCTCATCAGGAACTTCTGCTATCTTTTATACCATCATCAATATCTGCCAGCAGGGCGATGAAGTCGTCTCGACGAACAATCTCTACGGGGGCACTTTTTCCCAGTTCAA
>DAOVUU010000228.1 GCA_030632405.1 Desulfobulbaceae bacterium
CTCAATGTCGGCTTTCTTCCCATGGAAAACTGGGGCGTCCCTCTCGCAACAAGCCTCATCCCCTGGATCGACGTCCCGATTGAAAACGGTCAAACCAAAGAGGAATGGAAAGGCATTGTCGAAAGTAATAAAATTCTCGGCAAAACAGAGGGAGAGATCATACCGATTGATGGACAATGTGTACGCATCGGCGCCATGCGCTGTCATTCACAGGCCTTTACCATCAAGCTGAAAGAAGATATCAGTGTCCAGGAGGCTGAAGAAATCATCGCCACCCATAACCAGTGGGTAAAGGTTATCCCTAATGAGAGGGAAATAACTTCCCGTGAGCTTACTCCGGCTAAAGCCTCAGGAACGCTTACAGTGCCAATTGGCCGAATTCGAAAGATGAATATCGGTCCGAAATACCTGACAGCCTTTTCAGTTGGCGACCAGCTGCTCTGGGGTGCCGCTGAACCTGTTCGAAGAATGCTGAAAATCACCCTTAAACATCTCGTTTAGCCGTTTTCACCACCATAGACAGGGGTATGATCTTCATACTGAATCTGCCCCTGCCACAGTATTTTATACTTTTTTTCCCGCTTTTTTCCGCCTGAGGATACCGTTCACCTCCCCCACAGCCAGATCCGGTACAGTTTTCAAAAACAGTCGATTTCCCGGATTAGCCTTCTCTACTCTTCCCCCCTCTTCATCGGTCATAGCCGTTATTTCAAATTCCGCCACACCAACACCCCGGCTCATATATTCTATCACCGTACCGTCGAAAAGAGTATTGCGAATCTCAACCAGCGGTACAGCACCGGCCGTACGAATGACTGCCACAGGTTCGTAGGCCTGCACGGCCCTGGAAGAGGTATATATCATTTCACTGCTTCCAGGACGTTCCTTGATAAAATTTTCTGTAGTAGATCGGGTACCTGTTCTTAAAATTTCATGTACACATTCTTCCGGTATACAGATAGACTCCGGATCCTCCCATGCCTGTGCAGGAAGATCTCTGAGATAATCAAGTGCCGCACGATAAACCCGTACCACTCCGCCAACATAGAAAATTGACTTCATGCGCCCTTCTATCTTCAGGGAATCTACACCAGCCGCAACCAGTTGCGGTAACATTTCAAGCAGGCAGAGATCCTTGGAATTAAAAATATATGTTCCCCTTTCATCTTCCTCTATCGGAAAATATTCCCCGGGCCGTTTTTCCTCTATCAAGCTGTAACTATACCGACAGGGGTGTGAACAGTTACCCTGGTTGGCATCTCTTCCTGTCATATAATTAGAAAGCATACATCTCCCTGAGTAGGAGATACAGATGGCACCATGAACAAAGACTTCCAGTTCACCTTTCACCCTCACTCTGATTTGTCGAATCTCTTTCAGAGAAAGCTCTCTTGCAAGATTTAACCGCATGGCCCCATGTTTCAACCAGAAATCAGCTGAGGCGTGGTTTGTTACATTAGCCTGGGTTGAAAGGTGTACCGGAAGCTCCGGTACGGTTGTATGGGCAATCGAGAGAATACCAGGATCCGAAATTATCAAACCATCGACTCCCATATCCTGCAACTCGAGAAAATATTCTTCCAATCCTGTCAAATCACTGTTATGGGCTATGATGTTAACGGTGACATAGATTTTCACCCCATGGGCGTGCCCATACTTTACCCCTGCCCGCATCGCCTGTTCACTGAAGTTACCGGCCTTTGCCCTGAGACTGAACTTTTTACCACCGAGATAAATTGCATCTGCGCCATAGTGGACAGCGGTGACTAGTTTTTCATAATTACCTGCCGGTGCCAGGAGTTCCGGTATAACGGGAATGACACCTTTGTGACTTTCATTTTTGCTCATGGTGAAGTATTGTGTTTCCTTGTTTTTCAACTGGTGGTGCTGTAGTAGATAAATGTAGTTTTTACGACGCCATCACAATTGAATTTCAGGTTTTGACCCTTCTTAATAGAGCAACCATTCAGGGATTGCAAGGAAATCAGTGAAAGATAAACGTATTGGCATTGCTATGAGTGGTGGCGTTGACTCCACCGCATGTGCTCTTCTCCTCAGAGAACAGTATGAGGTTGAGGGCTTCTTCATGCATCTTGCTCAGCCAGATTTTGCATTGCAAAAAACAAAGGTTACATCGGTTGCGAAAAAACTTGGTATCAGATTAAACGTCATAGATCTCCGCCATGATTTTGAACAGAAAGTCCTCAGCTATTTTTCTTCAAGCTACCTGGAAGGATTCACCCCAAACCCATGTGTTATCTGTAATAGAGAAATTAAATTTGGTTTGTTCATGGACAATATACTCCATCACGGAATGGATAAAATCGCAACCGGACATTATGCAAATATCATAAAAGATGGTGAAATATACCGACTTTACAAAGGATTTGATCCTAAAAAAGATCAGTCTTATTTTCTTTCCAGGTTAGATCAGATACAGCTTTCCCGGGTTCTCTTTCCTCTAGGGGAAAGAACCAAGGAATCAACCTATACGTTCGTAGAACAACATGGCTTTGACAATTTTCGGGGCCAGGAAAGTCAGGATGTCTGTTTTCTTGAAGACAAAGGTATCGGACCATTTCTCCAGACATACTCACCGAAAGCAGATAACCACGGCCCGATTCTTTCAACCTCCGGCAAACAACTCGGTTACCACCACGGTCTTTTCCACTATACAGTTGGGCAGAGAAAAGGGTTGGGCATATCTAATGATACCCCCCTCTACGTTGTTGCTCTGGACAGGAAAAACAACAGTGTGATAGTCGGTAAAAATGAGGAATTGTTTAAGAGTATAATTGCAATCAAAGACCTCCATTGGCTGGCCGGCTCCCATCCGTTTTTAGACAGAGAATACACCGTTCGGATCAGATACAGCCACAGAGGGGCAGCAGCGACACTCACTTTAGAAAAAGGTGGCCGTTCTAAGGTTGTTTTTAAAGAACCTCAACGAGCTGTCGCCCCCGGTCAGTTTGCCGTAATTTATGATGATTCAGAACTCCTGGGCTCAGGAGTTATAATTTAACTCCCTTTACAAATCATTCAGGTAATGAAAAAAGTATTTATTTCAACGCTGGGCTGCAAGGTTAACCAGTATGAATCCGCCGCTTTTAAAACTCGATTTGAAGATGCAGGCCATACAATTGTCGGCTCAAAAGATAAAGCGGATATCGTCATTATCAATACCTGCGCAGTTACTGCCAATGCGGGATCCCAGTCTCGTCAGACTGTCCGGCACAGTGTACGAAACAACCCCGATGCACGAATTATTATTACCGGCTGTTTTGCAGAAATTGGAGCAGAGGAACTCTCCCAGGATGAGGAACTTCTCGGACGGGAATACTCCATTGTCGGTAACAGTAAAAAAGATAGTCTGGTGTTAAACGCCCTACAGGACGAAAAAGAGCTCCAACAGATTCTTCTGGGCTCAATTGATGATGCAAAAGAGATCTGTCGGCTTCCTGTCAAAAGGTTTGGAGACCGTAGCAGGGCCTATTTGCGAATCCAGGACGGCTGCAATAGCTACTGCACCTATTGTATAGTCCCATACACCAGAGGTGCAAGCCGAAGCCTGCCACGATCAGAGGTGATGGAACAGGCTAGGGTTTTTGCTGAGGAAGGCCATAGAGAAATAGTCCTGACAGGAATTCATCTTGGGATGTATGGCAATGATCTCGGTAAAAATGAAAACCTGGTATCGCTTCTTGCTGCATTAAGCGACCTTACCCCCCAGATTTCCTATCGCATAAGTTCTCTGGAACCAACTGAAATAACAGACGACCTCCTCAAGCTGATCCGATATCGCAACAATATTCAGCCGCACCTGCATGTCCCGCTGCAAAGTGGAGATGACCATATACTCAACCGGATGAACAGGAGATATACCACCGCTGAATTTGGCTCCATTATAAAAAAATGCAACCAGATATTACCGGATAGTGCACTGGGAATTGATATCCTGGCCGGTTTTCCCGGAGAAACTGAACAGCACTTCACCAATAGTCTCAGTTTCCTCAAATCGTTGGATTTTACCTACCTCCATGTTTTTCCCTATTCCATACGGCCAGGGACGGTGGCAGCTACATTTAGTGATCATATCAGTAAAAAATCAAAAAAACGACGTGTTGCTATTTTACGTGAATTAAGTGACCGGAAAAAAAATGCCTTTTACAAAAGCCAGACGGGAAAAACATATCCTGCCTTTATTGAAGGAAAACGAGGTAGTAACGGATGCTTAAAAGGTTTTACCGGCAATTACATAGCAGTCAGACTCAATGGGCCCGACTCCCTTCTAAACAAAAAAATCAGGGTAAAACTCCTCTCCCCCGCAGGGGGGCATGTATGGGCAGAAAGAGAGAAAAGTGATGAAAGTTGAAATTATTGCCATAGGAGATGAATTGACCTCCGGCCGAATACTCAATACAACCAGCAGTTTTGCCGCCAGAAATCTCTTTGATGCCGGATATGAAATATATGCCATGCACACGATTGGGGACTCCCCAAACCTCATAGGCGAAGCGCTGAAACGGGCAATCTACAGAGTTGATGCAGTGGTTGTCACCGGCGGATTAGGCACCACCGATGATGACCTGACGAATGAGGCAGTCTCCAAGGCCCTCAATCGACCAACCCTACCCAACCTAGAAATTCTTTCAAACATACGGGCACATCTTGATGAAATCACCAATGGTCCTGTTGGTGAACTGGAAAAACTTGCCTGGCTCCCTAAAGGTGCTCAGGTACTGAATCCGCAATCTCATATGGCAGGCTATCTACTTGTGCACGAGGATAAGCCTATTTTTTTCCTCCCCGGAGTACCAAAACAGATGAAACAACTCATGGTAGAGCAGGTACTTCCAACCCTCTCAACCTGGCATAAAAATCACCATCTGACCACTTACCAGAGGATTTTCAGGATATTCAATCTTCCGGAGACCGAAGTGAACCGCCGGATTTCAAGCCTTGATCTTGCTCCGGATGCCCATATCGGCTACTACCCTGTTTTTCCTGAAGTTCATTTAAGTCTTATTGTTCGTGACAAAAAAACGAACAATGCAAAAAAACTCTTTAAATCTTCATGCAAGGCGATATACACCGTACTTGGTGATGCTATTTATAGACAGGATCGTGACTCCATGGAGCGGGTAGTAGGAAAACTCCTGCAAAAGAATGA
>DAOVUU010000088.1 GCA_030632405.1 Desulfobulbaceae bacterium
CCAATACCAAAAGGAGAAGGGAGAGATGTGATATGTGCAAGGATTCCACTGGATCGTTTTTTTAACATGGCCAGAGTAAGGTGTTTAAAATGAATAAAAAAAGCGAAAAAATGACATGCTGCCTTGAATATGGTTTTTTCAGTGCTATAATATACAATCTACTGAAAATTGGAAGCCTGTCTGATTGTGCATTTTTAAATTGCTTTTTATCTAAGAGTAAGGTATGAATACGTGCTTCTGAGAAATACTACACGCTAGCGGGATCTTCCCCGCCAGCTTTTTTTTTGTCAAAAAAACCCTGAATGCATATTCCTGGTAGGTACTAGCCCCCTTTATTGGAGTTCAGTACTTTTTCAAGACTATCAAATAAACTGTGTCATTCAATTGTACAGGATAGTCTATAAAATTCAAGTAATGGAGTGGTTCACCGGTGCTACCTGAACTTAAAGAAAGTCTTCTGGAAGCAGGAAAAAAAGAAGGCTGTATTAGTTTCGATACGTTAAATGAGCTGTTGCCAGATGAGATAAATGATCCCAATGCGATTGAGAAAATATTTAATTTTCTTGGTGCTCATTCCATAGAAATAGTAACAAAAGAAAAAAATGGAGAAAAACGGACTCTTTCCGGAGAACTTTGGGTAAAAAAGAGTGATGATGACGACGAACTCTTAAAGAAAAAAGAAGATGCCTCAGCTGAAGAAGACTCCCATGAAGGTGAAGAGACTACGACTACCTATCTTCGGGAGATGGGGCGATTCGATCTTCTTACGCCCGAAGAGGAAGCGAAGTACAGCAAGACAATTCGCCAGGGGTTCGACTCTATTATTATAGCAATTCGAGAGGATATTTCCCAAGTTCAGGAGATTCAGTTATTATGTGAGAGGATTGCACTCTGGGAGAAGAGAGATCCAACCCTGAAACCTAAGAAACAGCAGCTTAATTTTATGCGGTACAGTGTTATAAGTGCCGCAAAAAAATATCCGGACAGGCGGGAATTATTCGAACTGCAGGCAAAACTTGAGGCATACAGCAGATCTATCGAGGCAGCAAAGGATACCATGATCAGGGCTAACTTAAGACTGGTCGTATCAATTGCCAAGCGGTATATGCACCAGGGATTGACTTTGGCCGACCTTATTCAGGAGGGCAATCTTGGTTTGATGCGTGCCGTATTTCGTTTTGACTATACGAAGGGGAATAAATTCTCAACGTATGCAAGCTGGTGGATTCGACAGGCTATCACCAGGGCAATTCTCGATAAAACACGGACAATTCGATTACCTGTTCATTTTCTAGAACTCAGGAGCCAATTTTTCAAGGCATTTTATGCACTTTTTAAGGAACTAGGTCGAGAACCAACTCCTCTGGAAATTTCCAAGTCGACTAATTTACCGATGGATAAAATTTTATCCATTCTGGAGGCCTCAAGGGAACCCATCTCCCTTGAAACACCGGTAGGTGATGATGATTCTACTTTAGGGGATTTTCTTGAAAATCAGGAATCTCAATCTCCTTATGACGCAGTGCAGACTCGAGAGTTGTCGGGTAGAGTTAACGACATTCTTGAAACGCTAACCGACAGAGAGGAAAAAATTATTCGTCTTCGGTTCGGTATTGGTGAAAAGGCTGAGTATACCCTTGAGGAAATTGGAAAACGGTTCAACGTCTCCAGGGAGCGTATTCGGCAAATCGAGAAGAAGGCCTTAAACAGGTTGCGTCATTCCAGTCGTAGAGAAAAACTGAAGTTTTTTATTGACTGATAGTGTCTCATATTAAAAAAAAGCCGGGTTAATTACTCGGCTTTTTTTGTTGATTCGGATAAAATATTTTGGGTGGTGGTTAATCGGTATCTGCCCATTAATGGCTCTTTTGTTCTAACCTCTTTGCTACTTTCAAAATTTAATCCCGGGAACAGCAAATTAATGGGAGCGGTTAAATTCATGGAATGGTACGGAGAGAATGCAGTTTTTCATTAATGGACAATCACTGACTGTAGAGTTACTCATTTTTTGTATAATTTGAGGACAATTCTAATGAAACATTCGAAGGAAGCCATTGCCAAAATAGGCATTATTAATTTCATCAATACTGCACCTGTATGTGAAACATGGAAGCGGACTGTCAAAGATCAGAACTGGGAAATGGTTGAAGGGCTTCCTGTAGCATTGAGTAAAAAACTTGCTGACGGACACCTTGATCTTGGCCTTGTTTCCAGTTGTGAATATGCTCGCCATCCTAAAAAATACCGCATTTTATCGGGCCTTTCCATAAGTGCAAATGGCTCGGCTGATTCTGCCGGATCTGTTTTTCTATTTTCCCACGTTCCGTTGAATCAACTCGATCAGGCCTCGGTCCTTTTGAGTTCTCAGTGTGAAACCTCCGTAGCTCTTGTTAAAATAATTCTTGAAGAATTTAAAGGAATTAACCCAGATTATATAGTAGGTGATGTCGGTTCTGTTGAGATGGAACAGCATAAAGCCTGCCTGGTTTCCGGAGATGATGCATTGCGACTGGTTGCAACATCGACCTATTTATATCAATTCGACTTAGCCGATATCTGGAAACGTGAAACCGGGCTGCCATTTGTCTTTGAAGTTTGTGTCGTTCGTGAGGAATTCTGTCACCAGCATCAAGGAATAACAGACGAAATACATAAAGAACTGTTGCGCTGCAGAGATGAAGGAATTGATGCAATTAAAGAGATCTGCACTGTTGCTGCAGGTAGAATACCCATGCCGGTATCAAGCTGTGTTGAATACCTGCAGACACTGGAATATGACTTTGATGCTCAAAAACAGAGGGCTCTAGGAACCTTTTTTGACTATTTGATGAAACGGGGTGAAATCGAGGAAGATGCCTTACCTTTACAAATTTATTCGAATTTGTGTTGACAAAGTTGTCATGTCAGGGTTTCACCTTTGATGTTTAAAAAAACTCTTACCGCTTTTTTAACGATGGTGTTGACTTCCTTTTCGTGTTGGGCAGGAAATGGAACTCACATCTCGCAGAGTGTAATCCGGACTACCCCTTATGGAGTTATCGATCCTGAATTGCTCTTAGTCGGATATTCTGGTGACGAAAAACTCGAGTATGACATCTCGTGGAGTGGGGGAATTAAAATTGGCGAACTGCATCTCGAAATTATAAAATTAAAAGATGCAGAGGAGAGTTATAAGATAAAGGCGTTTATCACTACAAAAGGTGGTCTCATCAATGCGATATACCCTGTTAATGACACCCATATAACCCATGTTCGTGGAAAAAAAAGGCTTCCTTACAGATACGAAATATGGCAGAAAGAAGGGTATAGCTATGAAGCACATCGATTGACTGAATATGATCAGAAAAACGGGGATATCAGGCTTTTTAAAAATAATAAGGCTGAAGGAGAATATCATGTGAGTGGTGAGATTAACAATGAATTCTCCTCTTTTTTTAACAGTCGTTTAATGGCCCTTCATGTTGGAAACGAATTTATTGTACCAACTTTTGCTGATAAAAAACGTGTGGAAGTTGTTGTTAATACAGTATCAAAAAGAAAACTGAAAAAAACGGTCTTAGGCTCTGTGTCAGCTGTGGAGGTTATGCCTGTTATGACCTTTAAAGGGTTGTATGACAAGAAAGGTGATACGGTCATCTGGTATACTGACGATGCGTGTAGAGTACCCGTTCTTATTAACTCTAAAATAGTGATTGGTTCTCTTACCGCCAAACTTGCAGCATATAAGAATTCGGCGTGCACATTGTATAGGCAGGTTGTAAGAGAATAAAAATGCTGGCGTTGTAAAAAAATCTGTCTATTACGTTTTAACATCTCAAAGGTGTGCGAAATGAAGTTCAGATATTTAAAAAAATTCCGATTAATTCGGATAAGGAGTATGTGAAATGATTGTACCAGTAACTTCCACAGATTGTCCGGATCTTTTGCTCCTGCACAGGGGGAAGGTTCGTGATATGTATGGTATCCCGGGGCATGATGATAAGTTGCTCATGGTGGCAACTGACCGCATATCCGCATACGATGTAGTAATGGATGATGCTATTCCAGGTAAGGGGGCTGTGTTGACTCAGTTGTCTTTGTTTTGGTTTAATCTGCTGGGTGATATTATTGAAAATCATCTTATCACTGCCAATGTTGATGAATACCCTGATATATGTAAACAATATGCAAACCAGCTTTTAGGACGCTCTATGCTGGTTAAAAAAACCCAACCCCTTACCATCGAGTGTATTGTTCGTGGATATATTTCCGGTTCATTCTGGAAAGCATATCAAAAGGATAATGTCGTATGTGGATTTAAGTTGCCGGTGGGGATGGTTGAATCTGAAAAATTCCCCAAACCTTTATTCACACCTTCTACAAAGGCAGAGATTGGAGATCATGATGAAAATATATCTCTTGAGCAGATGGAGGAAATTGTCGGCAGCCAAAGGGCGGAGGAGATAGAAAATATCAGTATTGCTCTATACCAAAGGGCAGCCGACTATGCGCTGAAAAAGGGTGTTATCATAGCCGACACAAAATTCGAACTGGGTGAGGTGAATGGTAAACTTATTTTAATCGACGAAGTATTGACCCCTGATTCTTCAAGGTTCTGGCCAGAAGATAAATATGGCCCGGGGAGGGCACAGCCCAGCTTTGATAAACAGTACTTAAGAGACTATCTCTCCACTCTCGACTGGAATAAAAAAGCTCCCTCTCCCGCCTTACCTGCTGAAATCGTAGAGAAGACGAAGGCAAGGTATGAGGAGGCGGTAAGAAAAATTACTCAAGGTTGACAGGTGAGGGGCATTGTTTTGGCCTTGGGGCGACGTGTTTTTCATTGGAACCGTAGCCTTTAGATTGGGTTTTTCCGGATCAGTTGGAGTCTGTACAAAATCGTAGGGTTTCGTCCAATGAACGATCCTTGTATTCAAATCCAGCTTCAAGAAGTATTTTGGGTGTAGTTCTGTTACTGCAGAGAAGCATCTCATCCGCCATTTGACCAAAAATTACTTTCACCACAAATGCGGGGATACGGAAAAATGTCGGACGATTTAATGTTTTTCCGAGGGACTGAGTCAATATTTTGTTTGTAGTCTGTACAGGACTGACGATATTGACTGGTCCATTTATTTTGTCGTTTTTTAAAATAAATGCAACGGATTCTATAAGGTCCCTGATACTTATCCAGCTTATATATTGGTTACCGTCACCGATTACACCTCCGAGACCTACCTTAAAGGGTGGAATCATTTTGTGCAGAGCCCCGCCTTTGGGACTGAGCACCATGCCAAACCGAAGGTTAACCACCCTGATACCCATATCGGTCAGACGTTGCGTTTCCTTTTCCCATTGTTCGCAGACATCTGATAGAAATCCTTGGCCCTGGGTGCTCATTTCATCAAGTAATTCGTCACCTCTACTGCCATAGTAGCCGACAGCAGAAGCAGACAGGAAAACGTCCGGTTTTATTGCCAGCTGTGAAATGTAGTCTGCCAGCTGCCTTGTACCATCAACTCTGCTGTTCAGGATACGCTCTTTTTTTGCAGATGACCATCGGCTGTCGGCTACATTTTCTCCGGCAAGGTGGATTACCGCGTTATAGTGCGAAACTCCGGTTACATCTATCGCCTCTGTTGCCCAGAAATGAGCCTGCTCATTGTTGGGATTTCTGCGCAAACTTTGAATTGAATAACCTTTGCTGAAGAGGAATTCTACTAAAGCACTTCCCACAAGGCCGGAACTTCCGGTTATCAGAGTTTTCATAGTATTTCAGGTTTTTGATGTTCATGAATTCAGTTATATCTTAACCTTACCAGTCAAATCAGGTGATTTTCTTCTGGAATCAATAACATGCTGTAGAGCTATAATGGGATGTTTCCAGATCATTTTGGGCCCGGAATAACGCATAACATCTACTATTTTCTGGCGCATATCTTTCTTATAACAATGAACTGAACATTTGCCACAGGTTGTCTTATGTTCCTGGAAGGGGCAGTTTGAGAGCCGTTTTGCTGCATAATCCAACAATTCTGTGCATTCATTGCAAATTGGATTATCATCGTTATGATGATCTCTGCAGTACAATTTTACCATGAGTGTTACAGTATCAAGTTCTCTTTGAAGTATAGGGGGCAAGGTCATAGTTGGTCGCTACCAATTGCTTGTATAACCTCATCACTTACCTGGTCCTGTGTAAGCAAAGAGCTTTTAACCGTGATATCAGCATATTTATCATAGAGCTCCGATCTTTCGTCAAAAAGATCCTGAAAACTCTGGTCCGGCCGTTTTGCAAGCCCCCGGGTCTCATAATTATGAATACGTGATTTCAATGCATTTAGGTCAGCATGAAGAAACACAGTTACCCCCTCTTTTTTTAGATGAGTCATTGCCGGATGGCTGTATGCAGCACTTCCTCCTGTGGCAATAACATGGTTTTTACAGGTAACTCTGAGAAGGACATTTTCTTCGATATCACGCAATGCCATATGTCCGTCAGTGTCAATTATTTCCTGCAGAGTTCTTTGCTGTTCATGCTGAATAAGGATATCTGTGTCTATATATTCTTTGCCAAGGCCTTTTGCCAGAATAACACCTGTTGTGCTTTTTCCTGATCCGGGCATTCCTATCAGGACGATGTTTGTTTTTATAGGAGTCATAGTTTTTGTATTATTAAATTTGGGATAGATTGTTTTCGATAAATTAATCAGAAAATAGCCGGACGCAATGTAATCATGTTAGCTGTTCCTTTTTTTGGCTGCTAATTGTGAGGTAATATACTGTACTGATAAGAGAGAAAACAGGCTGATCATGGCACCAATTAAAAATGGTATTCTGTAATCAATCAGCCAGAGTAATCCACCTACCACAGGTAACAGGACGGCCGCTACATGATTGATTGTAAATCCTACCGCCATGCTTGGAGCAATATCGGCAGGGTCGGCAATCTTTTGAAAAAATGTTCGTATTGCAATGGCAAAATTAAAAAATATATGATCAAAAATATAGAGTAATGCAGCAAGGTATCTATCTTCTACAATGGCATATCCACAAAAGACAAAAATAAGGGCGATGTACTCTAGAGATAGAACTTTGCGCTCTCCGAACTTAACAATGCATCTACCGATAAAAGGGCTGAGAAAGTAGTTAATAAGATTGTTTATCAGGAAAAGGATGGCTATCTCCTGTATTGAAAAACTAAATTTCTTGACCAGAAGAAAAACAGCAAAGGCTATGAAAATCTGTCTTCTTGCACCCGCGAGGAAGGTTAGAAGATAGAAAAGCCAATACTGTTTTTTTACTACCATTTCTTTTCGTTGTAGAACTGGAGAATCAATAACGGGGGACTTTTGAAGGGTGTATAAAATGATAGCGATAATAGTGCTGCCTAGGAAAAGGTAGAGAGTTCTGTAATTGAAGTATGGTCCAATAAGGAGGAAGAAAATGGATACAGCTATATTGCAAGAGGAGGCGTATGCCCGAAGTCTACCGAAAACAAGTGGTGCCTGTTCAAGGCTGAAATGTTGCAAGGTAAGAGACTGATTTGCAGTTTCAAAATAATGAAAACCAAAGCTCAATACAAGGGTGGTAAAGATAATTCCGGGAAATGACGGAAAGAACCCTGTAATCGATAAGCCTAATCCAAGGAGAAGAACAGAAAGTGATGCCAGTGTTTGTTCCCTTACAAAGAGAAGAATATATATGACGGTAAAAGCTAGAAATCCTGGTATCTCTCGTATCGATTGTATTATTCCGATATGGTGACCATCGAGATGTATAATGTGCACCGCAAAATTATCGAACAGTATTCGTGATGCCTGAAGTCCTCCTGTTGCGCAGAGGGTAAGAACCAAGATGTAACTATATATTGGGTTTCTCTTGAAATTTTGCATTAATACAAGCCAGATGAAAGAGGAGATATCTTGTTTTTAAGAAATACCAGCTGTCATAAAATTGATTAGCAGGAGTCAGCGGAGTCGCAGGGCAGTACTTTAACAGTTACTGAGGTAATAAATGGGAAATTTAATAAATATTTATGGTATACTGTTAAAGGTGTGTTTTATGTGGGTAGCGCATAAACAATAACAGCACTTTTCGCAGTGAAATGCACTCGGGTTACTATAGATAGAGGGCGCCCTTCAAAGAAAACTGGATACAATTCTTTTGGGGTGTAATATACCTGAACGTAACTTACACATTACGTTCAGCCATTACATTATAAATAAATGAAAGATGGAATTTTTAACGCAAATTACAGACTGGTTTGAGTCCACTCATCTGCAGGAACAGGTTAA
>DAOVUU010000231.1 GCA_030632405.1 Desulfobulbaceae bacterium
GCCAGAGAGCCATATTCTCTGCTCAGCATCCATATATTTTTTATCTGTTTTTTCTCTACACCCATTTTCATTATTTTATGGATTTTTTATCTTCTCATCTGTATTTTTCTCACTGGCACAGCAGCTGCAGTACATATTCCCCTCTTTCTCCAATCTCAACAAAGCACTGCTGTTGTTACCAGACACAGTTTTGACAGTACCTTGGTACTGTATTCGTTAAACATGCTATGTCAAGATCATCAACATTGAATTAATTTAATCCATTTTTGTCGGTTTTACCATTCGATTCAGCCCTCAAATCAAGTTGAGCTATTGCACATTTAGAGTTTTTACGAGGTTATCCATTATTGACTGATTCCAGAAAAAAACATATAGTATCGAGGTAATTGAGATTTTTTTATCAAAGGAGAATACATGCTTACCGGAAGTTTTTCTTTAACGACAACCTCACAAATGGAACTGATCGCTATTTCCGAAAAAATACATGCTCTCATTCAGAAAAATTCTGTTTCATCCGGAATATGTTATCTTTTCAATCCACACACCACCGCCGGCCTCACAATCAACGAAGGAGCAGACCCGGATGTAGGTGACGATTTAATAAAAGGACTGCTCCATATGGTGCCCTCCAACCTCGACTACAAACACTTTGAAGGAAACTCCCCTGCACACATTATGTCTTCACTGGTCGGCAGTTCTCTTATCGTTCATATAGCAGACGGCAAGCCGCAGCTGGGGACCTGGCAGAAGATCTTCTTCTGTGAATTTGACGGTCCCCGAACCCGTAAAGTACACTGGAAAATAGTCGAATGAACGAACCCATCCGATTGCAGAAATACCTTGCTCAATGCGGGGTAGCTTCGAGAAGAACGTGTGAAAAATTTATACTTTCCGGAAAAATAGCAGTGGATGGCACAACTGTCACCGAAATGGGAACGAAGATTGTGCCGGGAAAAAACAAAGTCACCTGCAGCGGTAAATTAATCAAAAATAAAGAAAAACACCTCTATTACCTTCTCAATAAACCAAAAGGATATGTTACAACTCTCTCGGACCCCCAGGGTCGGCCTGTAGTTATCTCCCTTATTAAAAATGTATCCGCTCGTCTTTTTCCCGTTGGCCGGCTGGACCTTGATACAGAAGGTGCTCTGATTTTAACAAACGACGGCCTGTTGGCTCAAAAAATACAGCATCCGAGTAATGAAACCCGTAAAACCTATGAAGCCATAATAAGAGGGCACCTGCAGCCAGCAGCCTCTGCTGCTCTTGAAAACGGTATCCTTCTTGAGGGAAAAATGACTGCCCCCGCAAAGATCACCATCCTGTCCCGAAAAGGCGGCAACACCCTTGTCAAAATTACTATCCACGAGGGAAGAAAACGCCAGGTAAGAAAAATGTTCTCCCATATTAACCACCCTGTCGTACATCTCAAACGGACTGCCTACGGCAAATTATTTCTTGGTAACATTCCAAGCGGCAAGTACAGACAACTTAATCCTGGAGATTTAAAAAAAATATTTTTATAGAATTTTCTTTACAAACTTTCAATTAGCTGATTAAATCTAAACAGTTATGGATTAAATTGAAACCCAAAACAGAGCATGACCGCCACTAAACAGTTGATTTTGCGGTATTTTTGTTGTTTTTAGCTAAAAATATTCATGAGTAGAGTTTGGGTTACCGTTTTTTTTCGCGTGATTTTCCACTATTGGAACCGTACCACAGAAGATAATTTGATTTTCGGAGACAGGAGTCAAGTATGAACAAATCAGAGCTCATTGAGGCATTGGCACAGGAAATGGAACTACCTCATCGTGAAGCGGCTGCAATCACCACTACAATAATTGAAACGATGACAGAAGCACTTAGTAGAGGCGAGAGTATTGAAATACGTGGCTTTGGCAGCTTTATAATCAAAAAATACAATTCATATGAAGGTCGAAATCCAAAAACAGGGAAAAAAATTCTAGTAAAACCCAAGAAACTCCCTTTCTTTAAAGTCGGTAAAGATCTACGCGAAAAAGTGAATAGCGGCAAGTAAGGTACTAAAGAGCGCGCATATTTCACACATTGTATATTTGCGCGCTCCCTTCTCCCACAACCCTGCCAACGAGGTCATAGATTTGTGTCTCACAGATCTTCACTTCGACAATGTCACCGGGACTGGCGATTCCATCGTTTATATAAACACAGCCGTCAACTTCCGGCGCCTGGTATCTGGTTCTCCCCTCCAGAAGTAAGTCTGTTTCTCTGCTCACCCCTTCCACCAGAACCGGTTCCACTCTCCCGATATACTTCTTCTGAATTTCCTTTGAAAGACCGGACTGGAGGGCGAGCAGATGATCGCACCTTCTCTTTTTCTCCTCCTCTGACAACTGGCCTGAAAACAGTTCGGATGGGCAGCCTTCTTCATTGGCATACGCGAAAACTCCCACATGATCAATCTGAGTTCGTTTGAGAAAGGATTCAATCTCCATGAACTCCTTTTCTGATTCCCCGGGAAATCCGACAAGAAAGGTAGTTCGTATTGCAATATCCGGAATGGAGTGACGAACTCTTTCTAAAAGTCTGTACAACGTCTCAGAATTATACCTGCGATTCATCGCTGCCAGGATCCGGTCATTCACATGTTGAAAGGGGATATCGAGATACGGCACAATCCGTGGATTATCTGCCATAAGTTCGAGAAGTTGATCAGTGATGCCGGAGGGATAAAGATAGAAGAGGCGTATCCACTCTATCGATGTTCTATCGAGCAGCCCTTTGACAAGCAGCTCAAGGTCTGCTTCCCGCCCAAGGTCATCACCATACGCAGTACTATCCTGCGCAATAAGAGACAGCTCTTTTATTCCCTGCTCCTGGAGATTTACAGATTCACTTATAAGATCCTCTATCCTGCGGCTGCGAAGATTACCGCGAATTGAAGGAATCATGCAGTAGGCGCACCGATTATTACATCCTTCGGTGATTTTCAGCCAGGCGCTGGCTTTCGGGGTTGTGATAACCCTGGGAAGAGCACTGTCCATCAGGAATCTTTCGGGTAGGATAACGCGGCTTCCAGTTTTTCCTTCACTGTACAGGTCAGTCACCAGTTTCCCGATATTGCCCGCACCTTCAGTCCCGACAAAAAGATCCACTTCAGGAAGATTTTTAACAAGCATCTCCTTGTAACGCTGAACAAGGCAGCCTGTTACAACAAGTTTTTTCCCGGGAGTCAGTCTTTTAATTTTAGCAAGCTCCAGTATCTCATCAATAGCCTCTTCAACAGCCGACTGTATGAAACCACAGGTGTTGAGCAGAAGAAGGTCTGCTTCCTCCGGTGATTCTACAAACTCCCAGCCGCTGTCGGCCATAGCCCCAAGCATCACTTCAGAGTCTACAAGGTTCTTCGCGCATCCAAGACTGATTAGATTAAATTTTGGCATTGAAGTCCTTATTCCATTGGTGTCCGGGTAGAAGAATCCCGGATAACTGAGTTATTTGCTCATTTTTGCAACATGGTCAAAAAGCAGGTTCATGGCATTTCTACATTGTTTTTTAAAATTTGTGGAAGAAAATCCGGATTTCCATGTTTCTCCCCATAACTCATCAGAGACCATAAGCAGTGCCGAAAATTGAATCCCACGAAATTTTGCAACTGAACAGAGTGCCGAAAATTCCATATCAACAGCGGAAACATTTTTTTCAGATCTCAGTTTTTTCAGCACTCTCCTGTCTTCTCGATAGATGGCATCTGTGGACCAGATGCAACCATTTTTAAACCTGATATCCCTGTCCAGAAGAAGTGATTCCAGGCTTTGATTTAATTTCAGAGAAGGTTCAATTTTTGTCTTTTTATTATAATAATACGATGTCCCTTCTCCTGACAGCGCTGAATCGGGTATCACAATATCTCCGATTTTCAGGGCCCTGGAATTCGCCCCACACCAGCCGAGCAGGATTATGCGAAATGCTCCCAATGCAATGAGTTTTTCCATTGTCATCACTGCCATAGGTGCACCAATTGACGGCCCGGCAACAAAGCTGGATCCATCCTCTGCTACAGAAAGGTTTGAATTAAAAAGAAATCGAGACTCGGCCTTTGCATCTTTATAAATGGAGTGAGCACTTCGGGCCTCAAGCGGATTAACCAGCAGGATGCCGGTTTCAGGGATCGATTTTTCCTTTTTCCCCCGTTGTGGATGTATCAGAATATCTGGATCTTCTGTTCTAGTCATTAAAGGTAGATAAGCTGTAGGTTTTTCCTATTCGGTGTTCGGTGTTGAATGTTCGGTGTTCGGTGTTCAAAAACATATTTTATTTTTACAAAATGGGTAATGCTATTGTTTATATTGAGTTGCGCTTTGAAGGCAATAAATTTACAAACCGACATAAAAAGACATCCTGACCACGCAAAAGGGGTTACAGATTCCTCTGCAACCCCTTAACAACCTTAGTACAATCGTTCTATCTCTTATACTATCCTAACAGTGGATTAGCATAGAGGAGAATAAGAGAGATAACCAGTCCGTAAATAGCAACAGATTCGGCAAGGGCCATACCAAGAATCATGAATACCATTAACTTTGGCTGAACTTCAGGATTTCGCGCGAGTCCCTGACATGCGCCATTACCAACTGAACCGATACCGATACCTGCTCCAAGTCCGGCAAGACCGATTGACAGAGCTGCGCCTATACAGATAAGTGCTAATTGAAGATTTCCTTCCATTTCCTTCTCCTTACATTGAATTTATTATTTGGCCTTCTTCTTTATTTATTTAACACCCCGCAAAGGAGGATAAGTACCTTCGGCAGATTTAGCATTCAGAGCAACCAACAGTTAATGAGCAGCCTCAGCGGCCTGAGAACAGTACACCACAGTCAAAAGAACAAATACCATTGCCTGCACCACCGACACGAGTACACCGAGTATCATAATCGGCAGCGGCGCAAAAAAAGCTCCAGCAAGCATAAAAAGGATGGCAAGCAAAGTTTCCTTTGCCATGATATTTCCGAAAAGTCGAATAGAGAGAGAAACCAGTCTGGCAAAGTTACTGATAAGTTCTATCGGCAGCATAAGGGGAATCAACCACCATACCGGCCCGATAAAAAGTTTATAATAACTCA
>DAOVUU010000018.1 GCA_030632405.1 Desulfobulbaceae bacterium
ACCGGGTTTTGTGATTGAATTAACTCTTTCAGGTTTCTACCACTGAGTAGAGTTTTCCCAGAACTGTCAAAAAGAATAAAACGAGGTTGAAGATGGTTCGGGATGTCCGCGGGCCAATCCGACCGTCGAACGAGAAATTTGAATTGTTTCAAAATGGATGACTCAACTGCACCGTGAAGGGAGCCAGAATAAAGGGTTATATCATCGAGTATCTGGTTCACCGACCGGGCCACAGGGACTAATCTTTTTCTGATATTCTTTGGCAGACCTTTTAGCATGAACGTGAGTTTTTCGTGAAGCAGTCCGGGGACCAGCCAGTCAAAAAAGTGGGTTGAAATTCCATAAGAAAAATCAATGGGGAGTCTAAAGGTGACACCGTCCTCCGCTGAACCAGGAATAAAATTGTATTCAAGGCGTATTTCTAAGGACCCTATGGTTACCGACATCGGATAGTCGACCAGTTCCTTCCCTGCAGGCTTTCTCAGCAGAACATCATTTTCCTCCATTCTTAAAAAGGAGTCGTTACATTGTTTTTTTAAAAAGAGATTGAAACTCTTCTGATCAAAGACAGCTGCTGAAATTTTCTCAGAATAGAAGTTGTGAAGGGTGAGGTCGTCTGCAATTATGCCCCGGGTTCGCAGTTTGTTTTCAGCATCTTCCCAGCGTTTAATCAATGATAAATTATGTTGAAGAAATGGATATGTTCCTTTGGTCTCACCCTGGACCAGAGCTGCCTGGATAAAGATATTCCTTGCTTCTCTGATATTTTTTTCATGACGTTCACCGAAGTTAACATTTCTCCCGGAAACTATTTGAAGGCCGAATATTGAGACATTTTCATTGGCGACAACCTGTCCAGTTTTCTTTTGCCATCTGGGGTCTGTCCAGGAAAAATTGCATACACTCCCGGCAACAGCTTCGATCCATTCAGGTTCGATTGTGGCAACCGTCAGAGCATAGAGTCTTCCTGTTTCAATAAAGCCTGCGGCAACTATCCATTGTCCGCTCCTGGAGAAAAGGTGGGAACCGGGAAAAATCATCAATTCTCTATTATACCCTCCACGATATCTGGTTTTGTCTTTCTTTACAGCAATATTCCTTAAAAAACCTGTGAGAATAGATTTATGTATTTGTTCGTATGAACCGTCACCCTCATTGACTGTAAATTCTTTTCTTCTTGTGAGAATTCTATCAAGTTGTTCATGAAGATCAAACCACTCCCGCATACGCTGAAATGAAAGGTAATGTGATTTGCAAAATTTTTTCAATTTAGACGAGGATCGTACTTTGTCCTGTTCTTGATGAAATGTGTTCCAGATATTGAGGAGTGCCAGGAAATCAGAATGAGGATGCGCAAACTGCTTATGTGCTGAGTCTGCAACTTTTTCAAACTCGGCAGGTCTGATTCGTGGATCCTGAATGGCAAGGACAGAACTGATAATTTTAATTTCACGCAGGCAATTATTTTCCAAGGCTGCAATAATAATTCTGGAAATGCAAGGGTCCATGGGGAGATCGGACATTACTTTCCCAATTTTAGTGAGTGTCAGGTCCGGCGCGATGGCTCCAAGTTCTTTCAGCAGTCTGTACCCTTCTCTGATAGCGCTTCTGTGGGGGGGATCGATAAAGGGAAATTCAGACGGATCTCCAAGTTCAAGGGAGATCATTTGAAGAATAACTTCTGCAAGATTAGAGCGCTTCAGTTCCGGAAGCGTATATTCCGGTCTGTTGTCGAAATCTTCCTCCGAATACAATCGAATACAAATTCCAGGGCCAATACGGCCGCAACGTCCTTTTCTCTGATTGCAGCTTGCCCTGCTGATTTTGCTGATAGGAAGACTTGTTGTTTTCGCTTTGGTGTTATAGTGCGAGATCCGTGCCTGACCACTGTCAACTACATATTTGATCCCAGGTACCGTAACAGAAGTTTCAGCAACGTTTGTAGCAACAACAATCTTTGTTTTTTTGAATTGTTGGAATATTTTTCTCTGATCTCCAGACTGCAATCTACCGAACATAGGTAAGATAATAACATCTTGAATTTTGTTCTGAAGAAGGGTGCAGCATTCTCGAATATCACGCTCTGTAGGTAAAAAAATGAGGATATCACCGCGTACTTCGGTTAGAAAAAGATCTGTAACAGTTTTTACACAATGATCTATTGCATTGATTTTTTCCTCAAACAGATCTTCGTCAATAGGGTTGTAACGAACAGTCACAGGATAAGTACGCCCTGAAATGGTTAGTACAGGAGCCTTGTCAAAGTGTTTTGAAAAGGCTTGAGTGTCTATGGTTGCGGAAGTGATAATGACTCTAAGGTCAGGGCGTTTAAGCAGGAGACGTTTGATGTAGCCAAGAAGAAAATCGATATTGAGATTGCGTTCATGGGCTTCGTCGATGATCAGGATACCGTATTTTGAGAGAAGACGATCTCTTCTCGTTTCAGCCAATAGAACCCCATCCGTCATAAATTTGATTTGAGTTGTTTTGGTGGTATAATCATGGAAGCGTATTTTATATCCGACCAGATGACCATATTCACCTAATTCTTCGGCCACACGATTTGCAACAGTGGAAGCTGCAATTCTTCGTGGCTGGGTACAACCTATAAGCAGCTTGTTTTGAGGAAAAGCCTCAAGACACATTTTGGCAATTTGAGTAGTTTTTCCAGATCCTGTGTCACCTGCTATGATTATTACCTGATGGTCTCTTGCAGCCTTGATAATATCATCTTTGCGACTGGCTATCGGGAGGTTTTGGGGATAAGAAATTTTCATGGAAAAGCGGATGAAGAGTTAATGGCCGATTGACGGGACTCAGTTCATTTTCTCGAAATGTATAGTGGGAGTACTACTTTTTTGTTAACAAAAAAAAGAAAAAAATTATAAGAGATTAAAGTGTGGTATGTGTCTATTGTCTTTTTCAACGATAATTACCATATCAGTAGGTTTTCTGTTACCCTAAATTAGAGGTTTTTATGAAAATACGTAAGGCTGTTATACCTGTGGCTGGTCTCGGTACCCGATTTTTACCTGCAACTAAGGCAATCCCGAAGGAAATGATGACAATTGTTGATCGGCCAACTATTCAATATATCGTTGAAGAGGTAGTAGCTTCGGGGATAGATCAGATCATATTTGTTACCAGTGAAGGTAAATCCGCCATTGAAAATCATTTTGATTATAATTTTCATCTCGATTCTGTCTTGAGAGAAAAAAATAAGGTAGCTCTGGGAGAGGAATTGAATAACATTTCCAACCTCATCGATATCGTGTCAGTCAGGCAGAAAAAGCCCCTCGGTTTAGGCCATGCTATCTGGACCGCGCGGCATGTCATAGGTAATGAACCGTTTATGGTACTGCTCGGTGATGATATGGTTTTGAGCAATATTCCTTGCGCAAAGCAGATGATTTCGCTTTTTGATGAAATAGGCGAGTCTATCGTTGCGATACAGAGAGTACCTCAAAATCAGACCCATCGTTACGGAATAGTAGAAGGGGAAGAAAATGGGAGAGATAAAACATATCGTGTTCGCCGGATGGTAGAAAAACCTGCTCCCGGGACGACAGATTCCGATATGGCCATAATTGGAAGGTATATTTTAATGCCTGATATCTTTGAAATACTGTCTACCACTACCCCGGGACATGGGGGAGAAATTCAACTTACAGATGCACTTCTTGCCCTGACGAAAAAAAGATCTATGTACGCCTACGAGTTTGATGGAAAACGATATGATGCCGGTGATAAAATGGGATACCTCAAGGCGATTGTTGCTTATGGCATAAGACATACAGAAATTGGCAAAGATTTTCGGGAACACCTTATTGAGATTGCAGCAGACCTATGATCCATCTTGAAGTTGCAGTAGCTGCACCTCTGAATCGTACCTTAACATATTCATTACCCGTTGATTCCGGTTATCAGTCGATGACCGGACGGCAATGCATTGGCAAAAGAGTTCTGGTGTCACTTACCGGGCGGCGGGTCACCGGCTATATTCTTTCGTCAATGAATGAAGAAAAAACCGAATTTGTAGTCAAAAATATAGTAAAATTCTTAGATGAACGACCACTTTTCCATGAAAAGCAGATTCCTTTTTTTAGATGGATATCGGATTATTACCACTATCCATTAGGTTTGGTAATTAAAACAGCTTTACCTCAGGGCCTTACGCCACGATCCGTAAGGAAAATCGTTTTATCACGTAACCACAGTCAGTTGTCGGAATTATGTGATGTTGAACATCAAAGTTGGGTTAGAAACGTTTTAGAAAAGGGAGCATTGACTGTTTCTGAAACGCGAAGAGTAGTGGGAAACATCGAAACTGAAAAACTGGTTAAAAAACTGATTAAAGAGGATGTGCTGAGAATCGAGGAATCGGTGCAGGAGGATAGAACACGAGAAAGACGTGAAGTGTGTTACTCTTTTGTTTCACCATTAAAGAATACCAATAATGAACCCGTTGCAGGCCCTGTAGATTTCAACACCTATCGGGAAAAATACAGTAAGGAGTTTGGTATTCCGCTAAAATTATCTGAAACTAAAGCGATTTATCATCTGGATGTAATTTGCCAAAGGACAAGATTACAAAAAATATCACTGAAAGATTTAAAAAAAGAATATTCCGGTGCTGCAAAGGCCCTGGCTCAACTCGAAATCAAAAGACTTGTTCTTCGCTCCACTAATCGTGTTTACCGCAGTCCCTTTGGTGAACAGCTCAACTTTTATCCTCGTCCTGAAGATCTGACTTCTGAACAATCAACAGCCCTTGATGAAATATCTAAAGCACTTTATTCACAACAATTTTGTCCATTTCTGCTGCACGGGGTCACTGGTTGCGGCAAAACCGAAATATATTTGAGGGCGGCTGAAATCACGCTGGCCGCTGGTCGAGATGTCCTGATATTAGTTCCTGAGATTGCTCTGGCAACTCAGCTAGAAGCACATCTGGTTTCAAGATTCGGTGATCTTGTTGTTCTTCAACATTCGGGTATGACAAAGGGACAGCGATTTGATCAGTATTATATGGCCCTTACGGGGAGAGCTAAAATTGTGATCGGCGCGCGGTCTGCATTGTTTGCACCGCTTCGTGATCCAGGTTTGATAGTAGTGGATGAAGAGCACGATGCAGGATTTAAACAGGATGATAATTTTCGTTATCACGGTCGTGATCTCTCTGTGGTGCTGGCAAAATTTCACGACGCGGTTGTTATTCTCGGTTCAGCTACACCCTCTGTTACGAGTTACGCAAACGCAAAATCTGGGAAATACAGATTATTGAAGATGAGCAAAAGGATTGGAGAAAGAGCACTGCCTGTTGTTACAGTAGTTGATCTTAATAAAGACAGGCCGAAAAAAAGTAATAGTATCATTCGAGCTACATTGCGAGACCGGCTTGAAAAAAATCTGGCGCATGGCAGTCAGAGCCTCTTATTACTGAATAGAAGAGGATTCTCATCGGCTCTCCTGTGCCAGGACTGCGGCACACCTGTACAATGCTCTCACTGTAATGTCTCCCTTACTCTCCATAAAAGAACTGAACGATTACTCTGTCACTATTGCGGATTTTCAATACCTTCCAATACCGTCTGTTTTGAATGCAGGTCCACTTCACTTCAGCCAGCAGGTTATGGCATAGAACGTGTCGAAGAAGAGGTACGTGAATTGTTCCCAGACGCCCGCCTGAAAAGGATGGATTCGGATACCACTGCAGATCGAAAGAAATTTTTACAGATTTTAACGGAGATGCATCAGGGTAGAATTGATATTTTGCTAGGCACTCAGATGATTGCCAAAGGACACCACTTCCCTAATGTCACTCTTGTCGGGGTAGTTTGGGCAGATGGCGGTATAAGCATGCCGGATTTTCGGGCTGCGGAAAAAACTTTCCAGCTTATTACCCAGGTGACCGGAAGAGCAGGGCGCGGGGAGAAGCCCGGAGAGGTAATTATTCAGACTTTGCGCCCCGACCATTACGCAATTGTTTATGCAAAAAAACACCAGTATGAGGAGATGTATGAGCATGAAATGCGGTTAAGATCTTCACCATCATTTCCACCATTTGTGCGGATAACTGCCGTACGTATCCAGGGGAAAGTCGAACGGGACGTTCAGAATAATGCATTGAATATAGGCCGGTTCCTAAGAAAATGTGCTGTGCAGAGAGAATACTCGGTTACCGTTTTGGGACCGGCTCCGTCACCCCTTGATAAAATAAAAGATAAGTATCGCTGGCAACTGCTGCTCAAAGGAACCAGCGATGAACTGAATAAAATATGTAGAGATCTTGATTTACAGAAACCACCACTTGCGGTTAGGCAATGTAAAGTGATAATAGACGTCGATCCGGAAAATATGATGTGACTGTTTCTCTTTCTCCGGACATGCACCTCTTTAAAAAGAGAGCCACTTCTTTTTCGGGCTGTACGCTATTACGAGATTTCTTCCTTTCTCTTTGGCTTCATAGAGTGCTGTATCGGCTTTACCGATAAAGTCGTTTTTATTAAAATCATCCTCTGCTGCCGGACGGCCGTACACCTGACCAAAGCTTGCCGTTACATGGTAATCTTCTGATTCTCCTGTGAATATCGCTTCTTCTATGGATGTTCTCAGCTTTTCTCCTACAGTCATTGCCTGTTCAGTAGTAGTTTCAGGGAGGATAATTGCAAATTCTTCGCCTCCGTATCGGGCGAGAATATCATGTTTTCTAATATTTTTCCTGAGTATCTTAACAAATTCGATGAGCACAAAATCGCCAGTCTGGTGCCCATAGGTGTCGTTGAATAATTTGAAGCGATCAATATCAATAAGCAGTAGAGAGAGAAAAGAATCATATCTGGTTGAACGGCTGATTTCCTGATCGAGGGCATTTTGGAAAAAACGATGATTATATATTCCGGTAAGACCATCAATATTGGCCAGGTTATTTAGAATCTGATTTTTTTTCTCCAGCTCACGGGTCATTTCTTCCAGGTGGATTTTAGCCTGTACCAGTTGCCTGTTAATCTGATCGTAATCAAGATTGAGGAGGCTCAATCGGATATTAGCCTCCTGCAATATTTCCTGAATTGATTTTCCTTTTTTTATCTTCAGATTAAAAGAGGATCCAGCTTCCTGTAACTCAGAGTGCATGTCTTCCAGAATTGATTCAATATCGTTGCTGTTCAACCTGAGTAGCCTTTTGGCCTCTTTTCTAAATCGACTGTGGTACTCGTTGGGTTTTTCCGAGTAAAGTATATTAACAAGAAGGTCTGAGAGGTAGACAGCCTTTACGGTCATCTGTATCTTTGTGTTTTTGCTGTCGCATTTGTCAGGCTCATGATGATATCTAATGGGGAGGATGAGTACTTCAGGAAAACCCCATTTTTTAGCCACTTCAGCTCCAACCAGGGAGTGGTTTCCTCCTAAGGTGGATTCTTCAACTTCTACACTGTCAAGTTTTTCCTTTTCTATAATTTGCAATATAGAGTCATACTCAGCAGGAAAGGTTCTTGCCAGGACAAGTTCACCAAGGTTTTGTAACAGCCCTGTAACAAAAATCTCTTCGGTATCTGCACCTTTTACCTTTTCCAGTATCAATTTAGCCGCTACCGCAGAGGCAAGTGCTTTATCCCAAAAAGTTTCAAAATTGAATTGTGTTTGAGCCTTACCGCTTTTCATGGCAAGAAATGAAAACGATAATACGAGGCTGCGTACAGCATTGGTGCCTAGAATTGAAACTGCCTGCTTTATGGAGCTGATTTGCTGGGGAAAATTATAAAATGCGGAATTAGACACTTTGAGAATTTTTGCCGAGAGTGCAATATCCTGGGATACAAGTCGGCCAATATCGGCTAGAGTCGTATCCTCTTTTCCTGTCAGCGAGATTAATTGTGAAGCAACAATCGGCAGGGTCGGCAGTTCATCAGAGTTCAGGGCTTTTAGTATTAATTCATCTCTATTCATAATGTCCTCTTAAAACCTGATATTGAAACCGCAAATTAAAATCCATCACCTGTTTCTGGATAAGTACAAATTTCACCAAGATAATTTTTAAAAGTAACTCTTTCTTCTTGTTCGACCAGATACTAATACTTCTCTGATTGCGGGATGTTGCCTGAGATATGTATAGCCTGCCTCAAGGGTTTTATCTGTAATTATCATCTTTTCAGTACCGACCTTGCGTTTTCGGGTGCAAAATCGACAATACATGGCACATTGATTGGTGACAAGTAGAAGTACTCTGTCTGGATACTTATGGACAAGATTGGGTACCGGGCTGAGAAAATCTTCAGCCAGAGGATCATCTGTGCAGACATGGTCGTGAATTTCTGCCGAATCAGGGATTGCCTGTTTCCATATGGGATCGCCTGGAGATTGTATCAAGTTTAAAAAATATGGGTTAACTCGCATAGGAAAGTTTGCTATTACCTCCCTTAATGCTGTAGTATCACAGTTCATATACTCTTGAAGATCTTCAGGAGTGGTTATGCTGTTTTGTAACAATGTCTGCCATATTTCCATGGCAGAATTATGGGGTAAAAAAAACAAATTGTCAATTACGCATTTAATATCGCTTAAGAAGGAGGTCTCTGAATGGCTGCGAATTTATATAGATTCAAATATGATGAGTATGGCAATACCAGAGAAATTATAAGTTACGCCAGTGGTGCTTCTGCATGTTCCTGCAGTTACATTAATAAAGGAACTGCCTTCAATAAAAAAGAGAGGGAACAGCTTGATCTCCAGGCAGCCTTGCCTCCAGGGTCACGAGATCTTGAGGCCCAAATTGAGAGTTCAGAGATCAAGGTCAATAACAAAGTCGATGATATCGAAAAATATATTTTTATCAGATCCCTTTTCGACAGAAATGTTACACTTGCCCATGCGCTGATAAAGAGTGACATTGAGCATTATATAAAACTCATCTATACACCTACTATCGGTATGGCTGTACAGAAGTATTCTTCAATGTTCCGGCAGGCAAATGGTTTGCATTTTTATCCCGGTAATATTGATAGAGCCGAAGAAATATTGAGAAGGTTTACCCATAGAGATATAAGAGTTGCTGTCGTCACAGATAATCAGGGAGTCCTTGGAATAGGCGATCAGGGAGTAGGAGGAATAGCTGCCTGTCTTGGGAAATTGATGCTTTACACCCAGGGTGCAGGCATTGCTCCCTGGCACTGTTTACCCGTATCTCTTGATGTTGGTACAAATAACGAAAATTTACTCGCGGATAAACAGTATCTTGGCTGGCGAAACAAGCGGCTCGAAGGTGAAGAATATCTCTCTTTTATAGGGAGATTTGTGAGAGCATTCAGAAATATTTTTCCAAATGCGCTGTGTCAATGGGAGGATTTTTTTCAGCACAATGCTTTTAGTATCCGCGATGCATTCGTTGATGAAATTATTTCCTTTAATGATGATATTCAGGGCACCGGAACTGCTACACTTGCTGCAATTCTGTCAGCTATGAAAATCAAAAAAGAACCATTGTCCCAACAGATTTTTTTGATACATGGTGCCGGTGTAGGAGGAGTAGGAATCGGTGAGCAGATATATAACTGCCTGATGCACTACGGATTATCTGCCGATGAGGCAAAAAACCGAATATTTATCATTGATTCTGAAGGATTGATTTCCAACACCCGTAAAGTAGAGTTTTATAAACAGAAGTTCGAAAAAGATGAGGAAAAATTTCCATGGATAAGGGATCTTGATAAAGAAGATACTCCCGGCATCATACACCACAGTGGCGCTACTGTTTTGATTGGTACCTCGGGGCAGGAATTTTGCTTTAGAAAAGAGATGATTGAGGCAATTAAAAAGAATACTTCCCGGCCTGTACTGTTACCTCTGTTCCATCGCGTTTCCACGCCGGATGTTTTTTGTCAGAATATGCGCCAGTGGATGAATGATGGAGTGCTGGCCGCAAGCAGCGGGCCATGCGTGTCAGTGGACTACCTGTCAGATACGATGAATGTAAGTCAGTGTAACAATGCATTTACTTTTCCGGGGGTAGGTCTCGGAGTGTTGTCTTCGGGGGCAAGGGAAGTTTTGCCGGAATTCTTTACAGCGGCTGCCCATGCAATTTCTGATACGTTGACACAGGAAGAATTGAACCAGGATATTTTGATGCCTGAAATCAAAAATATTCGTAAGGTTGCAGAAAAAGTAGCCCTAGCTGTTGCAATGTCGGCCGTAGAAAATGATGTGAGCAGACCATGTGTGTACTCTGATTTTCAGCATAATAATGACGAAGGGCGGATGAAAAGTTTGATAGACAAAATCAGATGGAATCCCGAATATTTACCTCTCGTACCAATGTGAATGAGGATGAAAAAAAGGCCCATGCTCAGTTGACTGAGCATGGGCCTTGCAAAGCTCTCAACAAAAAGAAATTATAATTTCTGAACATTTTCGGCAGCAGGACCTTTAGGGCCGTCTGTGATCTCAAAACTGACCCGTGAACCTTCTTCAAGAGATTTAAAACCTTCAGTTACGATAGCGGAATAATGTACAAAAACATCTTGCCCCCCATCTTGTTCGATAAACCCAAAACCTTTTGCATCATTAAACCACTTAACTGTTCCTTCCGCCATGACACTACTCCTCTTTTGCTCAGCTCATTATTAAACTGTAATTATATTACCCGGCCACTGTTAGGCCAGATGTTCTTTGCTCCGCTATAAAACCGGAATCCCCAACCCGCAGGTATACACATCAGAGAATTCAATAAATTAAATAAAATTAACCATAACGCAGCAATAATAGCGGTTTAGCATAACGTTTTTAGAAATGCAATATTTTTTTTAGAATAATTGATCTGATAATATGCCAGGCAGGATGGGTTGTTTGTAAATAAAATTAAAAAGAGTCGACCATGTGTAAAGGTTTGAACTTTAAATATTATAAAATGTTGACAGTTTGGAAACGTTAAGTTTAAGGATAAAATTTGTTTCAGGAAACATATCATTTATGGCGCAATCGCCTCTGTTAAACATATGCCCTGCAAAGGGGTATATGTACCTTGGTTATATATTTAACCACATAATTTTAATATCCATTACCCGGTTTCTTGCTTTTTATGACAGAGTTTCCAGGGTAATATACTAACACCGTAACAACGGTAAGCAAGACGGCATAAGTACCTTGGTGGTGAATTTTATGTCCATAATTTTAAAACCCCTTCTCCGTTTATTTGTTTTTTATGACAGACTTTCAGGAGTAAGGTACTAAAAAGAAAATTGAATTTTGAAAAATATACTCCCGGATTATCCGTTTGAATCAAGATATTTACCTGTTAAAGGCGGCAAAATACATTTTATCGATGAAGGAGAGGGACCTGCAGTTGTCATGGTTCACGGAAATCCTACCTGGTCATTTTATTTCAGAAAACTCATCTCTCTGCTTTCCAAGAATCATCGAGTTGTGGCGATAGATCATATGGGCTGTGGACTTTCTGACAAACCGCAGAATTACCAATATACCCTGACACAGCATATAGAAAACCTTGATATCTTGCTGACCTCTCTCGAGATTGATAGCTTTTCACTGATAGTCCATGACTGGGGTGGTCCGATTGGGATCGGCTGCGGAATAAATCGAATGGAAAAGTTGGAAAAAATTGTTGTCATGAATAGCGCTGCTTTTCGTTCGTCAAGAATTCCACTGCGCATCCGTTTTTGCAGGGCACCTGTCCTGGGAGAACTCGTAGTTCGGCTTTTTAATGGATTCGCCTGGCCTGCCCGATTTATGGCTGTCGAAAACAAACTGGGAAAGGCTGTTGGCGATACGTATATTTTACCCTATGACAACTGGAAAAACAGGATTGCAATCTACAATTTTGTTAAAGATATCCCCTTGAAAAGGACGCACCCCAGCTATGATCGACTTGTTGAGATTGAACAAAATCTTGCCCGTCTCAGTGAAATGAAAATACCCTTTCTTTTGCTGTGGGGCGGAAAGGATTTCTGTTTCAATGATTTTTTTTACGAGGAGTGGACTGAACGGTTTCCCGAAGCAGAAAAACACTATTTTGAGGATGGCGGACATTATGTGCTGGAAGATAAATTCTCCGAAATAGAGCCTATTGTCAGGGATTTTTTCAATAGGGAAAAAGCTATAGATGAGTAGGGGACCTGTGAAAAATATTGCTGAAACGCTGAAAAAAGTGGCAAAGGAAAAAAAGAACCAGACAGGGCTGATAGAGGCCAGAACGGGAATCAGGATCTCCTTTGGTGAACTTGATTCCCGCTCAGACAACTATGCGGCTTATTTGCACGAAAAAGGCCTTTCACCAGGGGATACCGTTATACTCATGGTAAAGCCATCTGCAGATTTTATCTGTCTGGCATTTGCTCTTTTTAAACTCGGTACTCCGGTTGTTCTTATAGATCCCGGTATGGGATATAAGAATCTCTTGCTTTGTATTGAGCGAGTTCATGCGGGAGTGCTTATAGGTATTCCTAAGGCCCTGCTGTTCAGCAAATTGTTTCCAAAACCATTTCACAGCGTTAGGAAAACATTTTGCTGCGGAAAGTCTCTTGGTTTACTGGGGGCAGATATACGTAATTGCAAACCGGATACCGTTGATCCTTTTCCTGTATTTAAGCCGGCCCAGGAAGATCTGGCTGCAATAATTTTTACTACAGGTTCTACGGGACCACCCAAAGGTGTTCGCTATGACCACTCTGTATTTGCAGCTCAACTGCGTTTGATCCGTGATTATTATGGAATTGGTTGTAATGATATTGATCAACCTGCTTTTCCTCTGTTTGCATTGTTTTCAGCGGCTCTTGGGGCGTGTTCGATAATTCCAGATATGGACGCAACCCAGCCGGCAAAAGTAGACCCGGAAAAATTTGTTGCCTCTATAAAGAAATATAAGGTTTCATATTCGTTTGGATCACCTGCAATATGGAATGTTGTCAGCAAATACTGTATCAAAAAAAAGATAGTGCTGGACAGTGTAAATAAGGTTTTGATGGCCGGTGCACCGGTTCCGTATGACCTGCTGCAGAGAGTTACGAGAATTTTGCCGGAGAAATCATCTATATTCACACCGTATGGAGCAACTGAAAGCCTGCCGATCGCCTCAATCAGTGGAAGTGAGATCCTGGCTGATACATGGGCTGAGAGTGTAAAAGGAAAAGGAACTTGTGTGGGTAGAGCTTTGCCGGGGTTAGAAATCAGAATTCTGGCCATTGTTGATAGACCGATACACCATTATAATAAAGAGGATGAGCTTGGGCCATTTGAAATTGGTGAGATTGTTGTTAAGGGTGGTGTTGTGACGAAAGGATATGAGAAAAATCCATCCGAGACATTGCTTGCCAAAATCAAAGATGGAAATGAATTTTGGCATCGAATGGGAGATGTAGGCTATCTCGATGATCAATCGAGACTGTGGTTTTGTGGAAGAAAAGCTCATCGGGTACCGCTGGAAGGAGAGACCCTCTATACCATTCC
>DAOVUU010000367.1 GCA_030632405.1 Desulfobulbaceae bacterium
CACGACCAGGGCATGATAAAATTCAGGGTTCATCGCTTTCAGGAGTTGTTTGGATAGATGGAAGATACGTTCTCCAAGGGAGTCACGACTCTTTTCCATCAACTTCATTCCCCGACGATCAAAATCGCTGGCAGGAAAAGGAGTCTCACGGATATATTCCAGGATACGTTCAGTTCCGGTATCTGCCTTTCCGGTCAGATCAAGGAAAAAATTCTGCGCCTCCAGCAACATCTCTCTCACCTTTGGGAAATCAGGCTCAATCTCTAACTGCAAATTACCTGCAAAGAGCTCCATCGCTTCATTTTTCATCGTAACAAAACGCAACAACTGCTCTTCATCCACCTCTGCCGGGTACTCCTGAATACCCGGTTTACAAAGAGTAAACATATTTATCGGGTGAAGAACGCTGGAGAGGCTCACCTTACCAATAGCAAGAATATACTTATCGTATCCTTTCTGATACTTCGCCACCTCTCTATCCATCAGCAGGGTAGTTTCGAAGTAACCACAAAGCTCCTCAAGGCGATTTGCCACCGCAAAGCTGGATCCAAACTTAATAATCCTGCTCCCCAATTTAGCCTCTGTTATATCGCCAAGAAGCAATCCAATCCGTGTCGGTTGAATATGTCCGCTGCGGATAGCCTGTGCCAACCTGACGACAACATCCAGTGCACGGGAACAGACAGCTGATTTATCTTCCCCGGGGCGTTTTTCAAATATGACAAGGGACCCATCACCGCCAGAAGGCTCTATTTCGAGGGGATGACTTTCCTCGTTATCGACCAGATCATAAATGTTGGCATGATAGTCAATTAAAAAGTCCTTAATCTGCTCAGGGCTCATGGCCGCAGTTTTCCTGGAATACTGGACCATATCGGTCATCAGGACAATAACTTCCCGTTCCAGACTATTTTCTACCATCTATTTGACACCACTTTTTATTAAAACAGGTTGTTTAGGCTGAAGGCTATTAGGGGAGATTTCTCTCTGTCTTTTGCTCTTCCTAACAGCCTACAGCCTAAACAACCTGGGTTGCGGGCAAAGCCCGCTTTAGTTGATTAGAGCCAAAAATATAATTTCTGCTATTACTGCCACGAAAAACAGTGCTACTTTCACATTTACCCCATTATCTTCATGGTGATCATGATGGATATCGGACATCATTATTCTCCTGTAAACTTGAAATACATCTTCAGTTAAGAACTACCTCCAGAAATTCCTGCAGTGTAGCAACCCCGACCAGTTCAATTTTCGGGGTCCACGTTATCCTTTCTCTGTTGCTACTCGGCAATACAAAACGAGTAAAGCCCAGTCTTTCCGCCTCTTTTACCCGGACATCAACATGACCGATGGCCCGAACCTCACCGGCCAGACCAACCTCACCACAAACTACCGTAGCTGAAGGTATCGGTTTTTCCATTAGGCTGGATGCCAAAGCACATATCACTCCCAGGTCCAGGGCCGGCTCATCTATACGTATCCCGCCGGCAATGTTTAAAAATATATCATTGCCATATAGATCAAGACCACACTTTTTTTCCAGAACAGCACAGAGCAGAGAAAGACGCTGCGGATCAGCTCCTATGGCGGTCCTTCTGGCAGTTCCCAGATTTGTCGGGCTTACCAGGGCCTGTACCTCCACCAGAATAGGCCGGGTCCCCTCTACGCTTGGCAATACAACTGAACCGGGTTCATCCAGGGGCCTCTCTGCCAGAAAAATTTCTGAAGGGTTTTTAACCTGCACCAGCCCCTCTTCCTTCATCTCAAAGACGCCTATTTCGTTAGTGGAACCAAAACGATTCTTCACGGTTCGTAAAATTCGAAAAGCATGGCTGCGATCCCCTTCAAAATAGAGTACCGTATCCACCATATGTTCAAGCACCTTGGGACCGGCAATAGCCCCATCCTTGGTTACATGACCCACCAGCACAATAGGAATATCTTCATTTTTTGCCATCTCCAAGAGCTTATACGCCGATTCCCTCACCTGAGTAACTGAACCGGGTGAAGATGCATTTTCTGAACACGTCAACGTCTGGATTGAGTCGACTGCCAGAAGACTTGGCCGCATAGCCATGGTCATTGCAATAATCTGTTCTACACTGTTTTCCGTTGCCAGAAATTCTTCGGGATGGATAGCATCAAGGCGTCGTGCCCGCATCTTTATCTGCCGCGCAGATTCTTCCCCGGAGACGTAGAGAACCTTTCTGTTTTCATCTGCAACTGAAGCAAGAAGATGAAGGATGAGAGTTGATTTACCGATCCCCGGTTCACCACCGATAAGAACCACAGACCCCGGAACAATTCCACCCCCCAGAACCCTGTCCAACTCTTCAATGTCGGTGCTGATCCGTTCCTCATCTCCATCCGGCGCCATATGCAGAGGAACAGGTTCTGTATACGAACGGGTAATTCCAGGAGAAATAATTTTTCTCTCCGCAAGACTCTCCCATTCGCCGCATTCAGGACAGCGCCCAAGCCATTTCAGGCTTTGATAACCACATTTATGACACTCATAAACCGGTCTGTTTTTCTTTTTGCTTACTATACTCATGCAATCCATTCTCTATCAGCTATGGAGAAAAGTCACGGCCCTGACTTTACAGGTAGACAAAATGATCTATACTTTGTTTCACGTTTTTCTCTTTGATCGAAAAACCGTTAGAAATCACTTATACCAGTAAACACGATGAAAAAGCAACAGCACGAAAAACGTGTCCCCGTAGTACCCTGGATACCTCTTTCTTCTTCCCTCGCCTTCATGATACGACGTAAGCGTCTTCTCGGCTGGTCCCTCATTCTCTTCGTCATAACCTTCTCCCTCACCTGGGCAGGCTACCTGTTTACCGTTAATTTCATCCATGACCTTACTGGAGATTTTTTTGTTAATGCGCCGGATACGGGTACAATCTGGGGATGGGTAAAGCACAAAGGCTGGGTGGCGAGCAGCTGGCTCTTCATTCTTGTATCCAGGATAGTAGCCTTTTACCTGGCCTTTCTGCTGGCCTACAGCATCTCAACTCCGGGATATGTATTTCTCAGTACAGCCGCTGAGAAACTGCACGCAGGGGAACATTTTGACCCGGACGCCAGTCTCACGCTGCCCGGCTTTCTTCGAGATGTTTTTGAAGGCATCAAAATTGCCCTTTTAGGTGTTGTTGTAACCATCATGGCACTTTTCATCAATTTTGTTCCCGTGGTAGGACAGGCAGCTGTTTTTTTGCTCTTTACCTATTACTCCGCCCTCATGTTTATCGATTATCCTGCTTCACGCCGCCGGTGGTCACTGGGGGAAAAAATACGCTGGCTGCAGATCAATTCCAGCCCTGCTTTCCGTATAGGGATTCTCCC
>DAOVUU010000300.1 GCA_030632405.1 Desulfobulbaceae bacterium
GCGTCCTATGCATATCTGGAGAATCTCGCCCCTTCAAATGTATTTTTATTTGCAAGTCATGGAGCCGGTATTGATTCTGCACACGCTAGAAATGCAATGGAAGGAGCTGGAAAATTGGTCGCTGCAAGTGAAATATTCGGGGCATTTAATTGTCAGGGGGAAGTGAAAGCGGAATTTTTAGCTAAGGCTCAAAAGAAGGATCCTCCACCCCCATGGATTAATGATGCCCCCGCCGCAGCAGGTCATCCGAATGGAGCTGATATTGCCGATCTGCAGAAAGAACTGGAAAGGGCTGTTACCCAGTTGAGAACCAAAATATAGGCAGGATCTGGAAATGTAGAGATGTCTAATGGAGATGTAATAAGAGGAATATAATGGAAACAGTATCATTTGCTGATATCGCAATTGTTGCCTGTGGCACTATGAGTCTTGAGTTAAACTGTCTTCGTGAGGAGGGCTTTCTTGATACTCCGAAGATTCTTTACACAGAACCCGGCCTTCACCAGGTTGTTCAGGAACTTGAACATCAGCTGGTAAAACAGATTGTTAAAGCAAAAGAACAATACGATAAAGTTATTGTCGTGTATGGAGGGAAATTTTGCTACGTGAATATTGATGATCCTCTCAGAAAAATGGAGACGATTGTTGCAGAGCAGGGTGAAGGGGTCAGTCGAGTTGATGCGACCCATTGTATGGATATGCTCGCAAGCGAGGTGGAGCGTGATGAAATCGGCAAGGAGATGGCTGGAGGAGAACCGGTCTGGTGGATGACTCCGGGCTGGATAAAATATCGTCAAAAGGTTTTTAAAGGCTGGGACAAGGCCCTGGCCAACGAGAATTTTCCCAGGCACAGCGGTGGCGCAATTGTCCTTGACGGGGTTGGCTATATGGATACGTATATGGCTGAGACACCGGAAGATTTTCTCGAATATGTTGACTGGATGGGAATTACTCTTACTCCATATACGGTAACACTTGATCGGTTTAAAGGTTTGCTGCTGGATGAGGCCAGGAGGCTGTCATCGTGATACCGGCACCTTTTATACTGGTGGCTTGAACTCAGCCTGCTGCAGAGGGATATCCCATTTTTTCATATATTTCCAGATTGCAGTCCGGCTCAAACCGACCTGACGCGCAACTTCGGCCTTGTTCCAGCTGCAGTCATCCAGCAGCTGGAGCAAACTTTCTTTAGTTACTTTTTTTCCTTTTACTGATCTGTTAAGGAATGACTGTTTTGATCTGGTATCCCCCGGATTGGCCTGACGAATTTCAAGAGGAAGATCCTGCTGTTGGATTCTGTCACTGTTACAGAGCACAAATGCGTGTTCTATTGCGTTTTCCAGCTCACGTACATTTCCGGGCCAACTGTAGTCCATAAGTGCGCGCATGACCTCTTTCGAGCTGTCTACTATCCGCTTTTTGGTTTTTTTGTTCAAGAGTTTGATAAAATGACTGATGAGGAGAGGGATGTCTTCTTTGTGGTCTCTAAGAGGGGGAAGTATGATGGGAAATACCTTGAGCCGGTAATAGAGGTCTTCCCGAAAGCTGCCTTCAATGACTTTTGAATAGAGATCCTGATGGCTGGCAGTGACAATTCGAATATCTATTTTTCGTTTTTGTGATTCACCCACACGTTCAATTTCACGTTCCTGCAGAACTCTCAGAAGCTTAACCTGGATAAAGGGGGACAACTCGCCTATCTCGTCGAGGAATATAGTGCCTCCCGTAGCCTCTTCGAATCTGCCAATTCTGTCCCGAATGGCTCCTGTGTAGGCACCTTTTACATGCCCGAAGAGTTCGCTCTCAAGCAGCGTTTCGGACAGAGCGCTGCAGTTTACTGTTACAAGTGGATGGTTCTTACGGTCACTGTTGAAATGAATTGCGCCTGCGACAAGTTCTTTGCCGGTACCGCTCTCACCATTAATATAAATTGTAGCATCACTTGCTGCAGCGGCTTCTATGGCGGCGAATATTTCCCGCATGGCTCGGCTTTTACCGATAATGTTGTCCATACGATGAATCTCCCCCAACCGCAGAGCAGCCTCCCTGGCTCTATGACGAGCTCGGTTTAACTCTGTCAGGTCGGTTACCGTTTCAACCACGCCGAGAATATGGTCAGAGGCATCCCTGATTACACTGGCGTTCTTGATCACGGAGACATCGTGGCCATCTTTGTGCCGCAACTGGCACTCTTTTGGCTCGGTATATGCCTTTTCAAAGATTTTACATTTTTTAATATCAGCCGGACAATTTTTATCGAAACACCGACTGCAGCGGAGTATTTCACATGTCTTACCAAAGGCCTCGTCTGCACTGTATCCACTTATCCGTTCCATGGATTGATTCCATGAAGAAATTCGCCCATCGCCACCCATGGTAAATACGCCCTCGGTCATGGAGTCAATGATCCGGCTGACAAAGAGGTGGTTCCAGTTTTTGTGTGGTTGTTTTTTCATCTGCTCCCCTGTTTATATCCATACACATGGTAACGTTACCACAGTTACCATGCTAATAAGAAAAAATAACAGGGTTCTGTCAAGGGTAAAATGAGGGTCAGGCTAACTTTGGCTGACGGGGAGAAGGACAGTGAAGGTTGTTCCTTTATCAATAACACTCTTAACGCTGATTTTACCATGGTGTGAGTCAACAATACTTTTGACAATAGAAAGGCCTAGTCCGGTGCCTTGGATTTTTCTGGTATTTTGATCTTTTACCCTGTAAAAACGGGTAAAAATTTTGTTTAAATCCTCCTCATTTATGCCAAAACCGGAATCACTCACCTCTGTTTTCAGATAGCCATTTTCAAGGATAGTTGAAATTGTTATATGGTCGTCGCCTGGAGAATATTTGATTGCGTTGGTAATAAGGTTTGAAAACACTTCTTCCATGTTTCCGCGATTTGCAAAAAATGATGGCAGGTCGTCTGCGATATCGAGGTCGATCTGGATATTCTTTTCGCCGGCATAGGGAGAGTGGAACTCGAGTTGCTCTGAGAGCAGTTCACTCATATCGACCTGCTCTTTTTCATGGGCAATAAGACCAGATTCTATCCTGGAGAGATCGAGAAGGTCAGTTACCAGATTGTTCAGGGCAAGAATTTTGTCCGATGCACGCCCTAAAATTTCTTTTTGCTTGTCTGTAACATCACCTGCCAGTCCATCGCTGATGTTTTTTAACTGCATCAGCAGAGAGTTCATTGGACTGCGGATTTCGTGTGAGACCATTGAAACAAAGTCCGATTTCATCTTGGCATTTTTTTTCTCAGAAGTGACATCATGGAGCACTGTAATCGTTCCAAGATTATCATTGGTGCGTCCTCGAAAAGGTGCACAGCTGGCACTGTAAAATTTTTCATCTGATTCAGTTATGCCGGTGATGCTGATTTCGTGGGTGATTTCTGCAAAAGTATCCGGTGGCATGTTGAGTGCCTGATCAATAGACTGCAGTATTTCGTCGTTTCTGATAATTTCATCAATGTGTCGACCAATAACCTCTTCACCATGATAGCCTATCATGTGAAGAAATGACGGATTTGCCTGAACTATCTGTTTTTTCGCATCTGTGGTCATAACGCCGTCAGTCAGGCGGTTGACCATCACCCCAAGTCGGGATTTGGAGTCGGTTATATCCTGCAGTGCTCTTGTATATCGCAGGGATTTAGTGACAACGGTTCTGAGCTGATCGGGTGTAAAAGGTTTCGGAATAAAATCAAATGCGCCCTTTTTCATTGCTTCGATCGAATGTTCCAGGGTGGCATAACCGGTTATGACTATGACAACGGTATCGGGGTGAAGCGCTCTTACTTCTGAGAGAACGTCGAAGCCGGATATGGATGGGAGCATGAGGTCGACCAGGATGATATCAAAGTGACGATCTTTTATCATAGACAGCCCCAGTTCACCATCTGCGGCTACCTCGACGTCATAGTCCTCACCTGTCAGGACAATTCTGCAGGCGTCACGAATTCTTGGTTCGTCATCGATTACGAGAATTTGTGGTGTGCTGTAGTGCGCCTCTGATGAAAGGGGGATCATGTCCTGTTCCTTGTCTTGATTAACGGAGATGGAAAAAATTGAAATTTGAGAGGAAGAGTCATACTATTATAACCAGATTTTCAGCAATAGTTGTAGATAATATTATTTATAGTTTTCATAATCATAACTGTTCATCTTAATCGTCTTATCTGCCCGAATAGTTTTCCTTTACCTGCCTATATAAAAGATTGGAAATTAAAAAAAAAACTATGATATCAGTAATTA
>DAOVUU010000406.1 GCA_030632405.1 Desulfobulbaceae bacterium
CACTGCTTTCATGGATGCTGAAGAAAAAACGACCTGTCAGCTATGAAATGCTGGTTGCCGGACCCGGGATTGCTGACTTGTACTCTTTTTGCAGGGAATACTACTCAATTGCAGAATCGTCTGGTATCAAGGCACAGATGAGTACGCTGAAGGACCGGATTCCCGTTATTGTCAGCGGTGCCGTTGACAGTTCACCATGCCCTCTCTGTAAAAAAGCCATCGATCTTTTTCTCTCTATTCTTGGCAGTGAGGCGGGAAATCTGGCTTTGAAGCTGTATGCCAAAGGTGGCATCTATGTCGGCGGCGGTATCATTCCAAGACTTGTCGGCAAGGTCTCTTTTGCCGGTTTCATGGAGAGTTTTTTAAATAAAGGGCAGATGGCTGATGTAATGAAAAGCATTCCGGTTTATCTGATATTGAGAAAAGATGCAGCTCTCCTGGGGGCGGCTTATATCGGTCGACAGATCCAGACTGGTATATAGAATTTGAAATTGTTGGTAACTTTTCCTGCTGAATTTCACCCTACCTGATTAGTTACAATCGTTGTAATTATGGAGATCAGAAAATCAGCTTCTGCAGTGGACATCACTCTTGTAGACGTACTTAAACAGTACAGTTCCACTTATCCAGATGCTACGGTTGCTCCACTGGGTCAAGGCAACATAAATGACACTTTCCTGGTAACAGCATCAGCCGGGAAGTTTGTTTTGCAGCGGATCTCTGGCGCCGTCTTTACAGAACCTCTTTGTGTAATAACCAATTTCTCAAAAATATCGCAACATCTTGAACGGAAAATTCCTGTAATTGCCCCGGAGTGGCAATTTGCCCGTCCCGTATATACCGATCGCGGAAATCTTTTTTATCGGGATAGGAGCGGGAACTTATGGCGTGGCCAAACCTACCTGCCCCATAAGAGAATGACTATAATAGAAGGTTCAGATCAGGGTTGTGAACTCGGCAGGGCTTTAGGGATTTTTCATCTACTCATGTCAGATATGGGCAGTGAAGATCTGCATGATCCCCTACCTGGTTTCCATGTTCTCCCAGCCTACCTTGATCAGTTTGACCTTGCCTGGAAGGAAAAATTCTGTGTTGGACAAGAAATACAGTATTGCCTTGGTATCATTGATCAATGCCGAGGAAAAGCCAACAACCTTGAGCGTGCGATAAAAGAGGGTATCCTTACCGAGCAGCCGGTTCATGGCGATCCAAAGATAGATAACTTTATCTTTAATGAAGCCGGGTATGGAGTCGGCTTGATTGATCTGGATACGGTCGGTTCTGGTCTGATTCATTTTGATCTCGGAGACTGTCTCCGTTCATGTTGCAACCGGAGCGGCGAAGACGGGCAAAGGGTACAGGATGTCCGCTTCGATATAGGAATCTGCAGGGCAATCCTGGATGGTTATTTTCAAAGGGCAGCCACTTTGCTTTCTCCTCTGCAGCGTCGTTATATTTTTGATGCTCTGCTGTTGATCACTTTTGAATTAGGCCTTCGTTTTTTTACAGATTATCTCCAGGGGAACAGGTACTTCAAGGTAAAAGCAGCGGGTGATAATCTACGAAGAGCCCTGGTTCAGTTCAGGCTGGTTGGGGAAATTGAAAAATTTGAGCAGGAAATCAGAACAAGTGCCGAGATATGATTTCCCTTTTCGAGAAAAAACTGTTCAACCGTGAGCATTAAGCTGAATTTTCAAGAGAGTAGAGATATTTGCCGATTGTTTCAATCAGATGAGGCTGCAGATTTTCAAACTCTACTCCTATCCTGGTTGTAGAACTGTCTTTTTCCAGGTTTCGAACTATTCCCTTAATTTTTTGTTCTTCCTTTGTGCCCGGGAGCAGGCAGCGGAGTTGGATGCGATTATTCACTTCGATACTTGGAAGGTTTGTCTCCGATCTGTTTTTGATCCGGCAGAGTCCGCCGCTTGTACTGAGATCAATAAGAGCCCCGTAGAGCTCTGGTTCATCTCGCTGATGAAAGGTACAGGGAACGAAAATTGTGGTTCTCTTGGTTTTTCGCAGTTCGTGATAATGGATAACTGCAGGGTATTCGAGGAAAAGGAGTCTGGCGGGGGAATCAATTGTTTTCAATAATTGGGATTTAAACATCCAGAGTCTTCCTTCCTGGATATATTTAATGATAATCCGCTGTTCACTGCTGATCATTTTTTCCATCAGAGAGAATGAAGGTGGGGTGGTAATAATGAGGAATTGATGCTCAAACATGCCGACTATTGTACTTTTCAATGGTGTATTTATATGAGGAACCTCTATTTTCACTTCCTCTCCGTTCTTTAAAAAGAGACTGTTCTCGAGTGTAGACAAGTGTTTGAGTGGAAGCTGGTGCTGTGTCGCAGGAGCTGCCGCTTTTTGGAGTTTTTCTCGTTGGTTTTTAAGACGGAAGGCCTCCATAATTATTGCAATGAGTGGTTTATGAATGTCCTGTTTACGTTGACAATTGAAGTATCTGATTTCTATGGTGGTCTCTTCCCAGGTAAGGACTAAAAAAGCGGCTTCTTCGCCGACAAGGCTTTTACTCTCAGCACCAATGAGGATACCCTTCCTGAGATAGAGCATTCCCCTGTCATTTTTGCGATTTACCTGCAGTGTGCAGGTTTTCTCTTCACTCTCCAGCATTTGCAGAAAACTGTGGGTGGGGATATCCTTGACTGTGCCCCTTGTCCCTATATCAAGCAGTTCTTTCACATGGTGGAGGAATTTTTCACTGTTTACTGGTTTTTCAAGGCAGTAACCAGCGCCGCGCTCCACGGCTTTTTTTCCTGTGCCCTGCTGCTGATC
>DAOVUU010000404.1 GCA_030632405.1 Desulfobulbaceae bacterium
CTTTTTCCACCCAGGAACTGAAATTATGAGCTATGAAATCAGTTGGGTAACCGATCTATTAGGGGTTGGCCGAGCCCCCATGTCCTATGAGGACTTCGACACTATCCGTGACCTGGGTATCAATGCAATCATCAACCTCTGCTACGAATACAGTGATCTCCACGAACTGGAGGAACAGGCCGGTTTTGAGGTTTACTATCTACCGATTAATGACGAGTGCGCCCCCGATATGGATGAGTTGGAAAAGGGATTACAGTGGCTTGATGAGGCCATATATCTCAGAAAAAAAGTTTTAGTTCACTGCAGATTCGGTCAGGGACGAACCGGCACCATCACCTCTGCATATCTGCTCCGTCGCGGCCTCGGAATGAAACAGACTAAAAAAGAGTTAAAAAAAACAAAGGCCATCCCTGCAACCTACCGTCAATGGAAATTTCTTAAAAAATACAGTAAAAAACAGGGCAGTCTCTCTTTTCAAACTCCGCAGGTAGCGCATAATCGAAGCAATGACCTTTCTCCTTTTTACCTTGAATACGAAAAACTCGTTGCTGCTGTTGATGCGCAAATAACCAATATTAACCCCTCGGAGTTATGCGGCAGAAACAATGACCACTGCTGCCATACCTCTTTTCAAATGCCGCTGCTTGAAGCACTCTATTTTAACGACAGCCTGAATCGACTGCTGACCACTGAAGAAAGAAACACAACCATTGAAAAGGCCCTGATTTGCCACAATAAACTTCAGAACTCTCTGAAATGCCTTACCCCGAAACAGCCATTCGGCCCACAGGAGATTAATATCAAAGACACTCTCCTCTGTCCCCTCTCAGAGAACGGGTCATGTATTCTCTTTGACGCCAGGCCGGTTCGCTGCAGATCGAATGGTGGTACTGGAATCGATGCTTCTTTCCTGGAGTCTATCATGGACGAGCTGAACCGCCTGTCAAATGAAACTTTTTTCGTATTAGCAGGACAACTCCCCCAGGGTTCTGGTATCTACTCATCTCTCATAGAGACTGTTTCCGGTAAATTTATTCAAACGTATTTTCACCTAATGGCCGCAACAAAAAATTGATTTTTTGTCATATATGACCTGAATGGCAGAACAGATTTTCAGGCAAGCAGACAGTGAAAAAGGATTAATAAATGAAGAGACAGCTTCTCATAGTGGATGATGAAGAGGATTTTCTGATTCTACTCAAAAAAGTCATCTCAAAAGAATGTATATGTGATATCGCCCTGGCTACTTCCGGATCCCAGGCCCTGGAAATGATAAAATCTTTGCAGCCTGATGTAGTTCTAACTGATATAAAAATGCCGGATATTGACGGCCTTGAACTGCTGAAAAAAATTTCTGCTTTTGATTCCACCATCACAACGGTTATCATGACCGGTTACGGCACGATTGAGATTGCGGTGCAAGCCCTGAAGAACGGTGCATATGACTTCCATCAAAAACCATTTGATAATGAAAAAATAATTGGTTCGATACACCGTGCCCTTGAACGTACACACCTTGTCCGAGAAAATAAACAGCTGCTGCGGCGACTTGGAAAGCCTCCACTGAAAACTAACTTTATAGGCCAGTCCAAGCCAATTGTCCACACCGTAGAACTTCTATCACGGTTGGCAACAACCTGCGCCACAGTCCTTATCAGGGGGGAATCGGGAACCGGGAAAGAGGTTGCAGCCCGTGCAATACACAACATGAGCAATAGATCGGGCAAAAAAATGGTCACCATAAACTGCCCGGCCCTGCCGGAACACATCCTGGAAAGCGAACTATTTGGTTATGTCAAAGGTGCTTTTACCGGTGCGGAAACAGACAAGGGTGGACTTTTTCTTGAAGCAGATGGTTCAACACTCCTCCTGGACGAAATTGCTGATATCCCTGTTTCCGTACAGACCAAACTCCTCCGCGTCCTTCAGGAAAAAGAAATTCAGCCTTTAGGCCAAACCAAGACAATAAAAGTTGATGTGAGAGTACTCGCCTCAACTAATCAGAACCTGGAAGAAAAAATGGCCCGGGGAGAGTTTCGCGAAGATCTCTTTTACAGGCTCAACGTGATGCCTGTCACTCTACCGACGCTAGCTGAAATTGCAGAAGATATTCCCCTGCTGGTACACCATTTTCTACAGGAATTTACCCTGGAGTATGAGCGGGAAGAACTCGAATTTACTCCGGAAGCCATGCAGTTCCTCATGCACAAGAGATGGAAAGGAAATGTACGGCAACTGCGCAACACTATTAACCGGGCAACCCTGCTCTGTAGAGATCAGTTTATCACCCCGGAAGACCTCATGGCCTCAGTTACTTTTGATCATACCCAACCTGAACCTGTTGCAGATTGTGCCTTCCTATCCGGAAACTACAAAGATGCCAAAGAAAAAACCATACAGCGTTTTACTACAGCATATATCACCCAGGCTCTACAAAAAAACAGCGGTAATGTCTCTTCTGCGGCAAAGCAAAGTGGTATAGACCGCCAGGTCTTCCAGCGATTAATGCGTAGATACAGCATTATCTCAAAAGATTTTCGAAACTAACCTCCCCCAACTGCAACTTTTAAGTTCCAGTGCATCTTTAATGATGCATTAAAAATCTCTCTTTCCCTCATCTCTATCTACAACAAGTATATAACACACTGAATATACGCTTGTTTACTTTTTTACTCCTCCGGGCATGTAAAATGCACTAAAAGATTCAAACAGTGGACAAAAAATGTTGCGACGGCTCCCTAAAGCATTGTCAAACCAGAACCAACATGAAAACAAAACGAACCAGACATGCAACATATTTGATGCACCTCCA
>DAOVUU010000339.1 GCA_030632405.1 Desulfobulbaceae bacterium
CCCGCCCGCCAATAACAGATGGCGTTAGGATGCAGCAGCCATAGATGAGTAAGTATATAGTCCTGCATAGATTTTTTACGGAGCATCCAGGAGAACCAGAGATAAAACCCTGTCCCGATGGATACTGCTACGATAATTACAAATAATCTTTCCATATATTCTCTAGTTAAAGGAACTCTCTTTTAAACTGAGTATCTGTACGGTATTTAACCTGCAGTCCTTTGAGGAAATAACGCAATATTTGATCTTTGCAGTCACGATAATGTTTATGATCGGGTTTACGAAAAAACGCACTTAATTCGTGTTTACTTATAGGTAAATGAGCCAAGACCATTATTTCCAATATGTCTTCATCTTTCAGGTTTAACGCAATTTTCATTTTTCTAAAAACGATATTGTTTGTTAAACATTTCTCTGGACCCGGCTGTGATCCTTCTTTTTTGCCTCGTTTATCATTGATCAAACCATTGAGAAAAAGAGCCAACCGAGTGTCACTGCATTTTTTATACGCTGGATCATCATCTTTTTTTAGCCAATCACTGACTTGAGCCCGGGTTACCCCATACCCGGCTGAACTGAATATACCAATCATTTTGGAATCGCTCAAATTAAAGATATACCGGATACGACGTAATACATCGTTATTATTCACTAGTATCTCCTGTCCCTGAGAAATGGAAACTAAATCGAGAACTCAGTTCAGTTTTCCTTTGAGGGGAATAAATAGCTTCAGGCTATCACCAGCTGCCCTGGTTTTCCATTGATGCCCATGGTTCCTGCTTAGAAAGGCTTTCTCCTTCCTGGAGAAGCTCAATAGATATCTGATCAGGGGTACGGATAAACGCCATATGACCATCACGCGGTGGCCGAAGAATTTTTACACCCTTGTCCCTCAGCATCTGACAGTAGTCATAAATATTTTCAACACTGAATGCCAGGTGTCCGAAGTTTCTGCCGACACTGTAGGCTGTTTCCTCATCCCAGTTATAGGTCAATTCAATTTCCGGTTCACCGGGAGCAGTTGCAAAAAAAAGAAGTGTATATCTGCCAGCCTCATTATCCTTTCTTCCGATTTCCACCAATCCCAGTTTATCAGTAAAAAAATCAACTGATTGATCAAGATCCTTTACCCGCACCATAGTGTGTAAAAATTTCATTTTTTATCTCCTCTGGATTTTTATATGTATTTAACCGATGAATCTGTTCCCAAACTCCTCCAGTTTATCGGGGCTAGATAGTTCAGGCAAGTTCTTTCAGAAACAGAACTGTCTACCGTAGTAGGAAAAAAGAATATTCTCAACCAATATACGTAACTGTGGCGGAGAGGTGGATCAGATTGTACAGGAAAATCTCGGGTTTGTATTTGTGCAGTTAAAAAACTATACTTAATGAAGAATTATAATTTCACGGCCTAATTGTATCCACCGTTTGCTGACAATTGCCACGCAAAGGAGATTAGACATGCCATTACAACCAGTCCCATCTGACCAGTCTGCCGAAAAAACTCTACTGCAAAGAATAAATCAACTTTCCTCAGAGATAAAACTTGCAGTAAAAGCGGGAAATTTCGAGGCAGCGGCGACACTGCGAGACGAACTTATCGAAACGGATCCGATGGCTATCAACGAAGCAATTAAAACCGCCGAACTGATTGAAAACGCAATGTCGGCTGCAATTGACAAAGAACACCTGGCAGTCTGGCATGAATTATATGACCAACTCACCGTCGAAGAAACAAACTGTCTTTTTTACAGTATGAAAGAGCACATCCTGCCGGAAAAACGGATGTTACTCAAATACGGCTCACTGAATAACAGATTATTCTTTCTTGAAAAAGGTAGAGTCACTGTTGGCATTCCCGAGGAAGAGAACAAGCTAAAGATACTGGCTCAACTTGGGCGGGGCGATGTCCTTGGCGAATATACATTTGCCACCATTGCTCTCTGTTCGGCTACAGTGGTTACTAAAACTACAGTACAACTACGATGTCTGGAAGGCCGGAAAGCTGAAGGGTGGGAAGATAAACACCCTGGATTATATAATAAAGTGTTGGAATTTTGCAAAAAACATGGCCGCATTGACCTGATTTCACAAAGAAAAGAACTGAAAAATCACACCCACCCGAGGTACCCCGTCCAAGGTCATGTAAAGGCAAACCTACTGGATAAGAATGAACAACAGACGAAAGTGAGCTTCAACGGAGAATTAGAGGAAATCTCCCGATCTGGTAGCTCCTTCTCCGTCCACTGTAATAAGAGAGCTACCGTCAAACAACTCTTAGCCAGATCATTTGCCCTTTCCTTTGCATGCAGTGAAAAAGGGAAAAAAATTAATTTCTCCAGTACCGGTAGGATTGTTCACGTTTCGTCTCTACTTTACAACGATTACCTTCTACACATAGGTTTTCACACTCCTCTACCAGAAAAACTGGTTAAACAGCTGGTGCCTTAACCACCCGACATATCTACATTACAGGAAATTTTGTATCAAAGCGATATCTGCCTGCCAAAAGACTGTGGTGGTCGCTGCCCACAAGATCCAGGCCTCCTGTCTATGATTTTCAAAAAAAAATGTGGGGAGGTGGAAAACAGGAGGCAGAAAATTCAATGGCATTTGTTTCGATTTATTGGTATAAAATCGGAACATTTTGAGAGTGCCCATATAGCTCAGTGGATAGAGCATTGGATTCCTAATCCATGTGCGCAAGTTCGATTCTTGCTATGGGTACCATAAATTTTAATGGCATGTAAAAAGCTTATTCTAAGCCTTAAGAAACTTCACTGTGAACAAAAAGAGATTCGCCATCTTCGATACTCTTTCCAGGATAGTCTTCTTCAGCTGCAAATGAATTAATAACACAATTTCTGCCAATTTTCTGCTCGGCGGGTACCCGGCTTCCCTTACCGACCAGGGTAATTCCCGTGTAAAGATGGCTGGGATTAAGTCTGTTAACGACAGTATGATTATCACCAGAGCCAACAACTGCACCAACTCCAACATACGCCCTTTTATCTAAAATAGAATAATCAACAACTGCACCTTTTTTTACGATGCAGTCAGCAAAAAGAATCGAATCCCTGACGACAGCACCTTCCTCAACCGTCACACCGGGAGCGAGTACGGAGTTGATCACCTCACCCCGAATAGTACTTCCGGCCGAGACAAGAGAGGAGTGCACATTGGCGTTAAAGCCAAAATGAGCAGGAGGTCGGTCCGCGAATCTACCACCAGACTCAATATTTGTTCGAATATTCCATGCCTGAGGTGAAATTCCACTATCTTTTCTGATCACATCCATATTGGCCTCCCAATATGTCTGAATCGTCCCCACGTCACGCCAATATCCATAGAAAGGATAGGCATATACATTGTCACTTTCAATGGCCCGCTGCAGAATATGCATACCAAAATCGATTTCCGTCTTATCTTTTTCCAGAGTGTCGAGTAAATAGTTGTAATCAAAGACATAGATTCCCATAGAGGCAAGATTAGTCTTTGGTTCTTCCGGTTTTTCCTCCCACTCTATAATTCTATCGTTTTTATCGGTAATTCCTGCACCAAATTGATGAATCTCACTTTTTGGTACCACCATCATTGCAATGGTTACATCACTTTTTTTCGCTCTGTGAAATTCAATCATAGCATCGAAATCCATATTATAAATATGGTCTCCGGAAAGAATAACTATCTCTTCTGCCGGATTAGCCTTGATATAATCAATATTTCGGCGTACAGCATCTGCAGTCCCTTTGTACCAGTCCGATTCAAGCTCACCCGTCCGGGGAGGTAATATTTTCACTCCTCTGCCCCTGCCGGTGAAATCCCA
>DAOVUU010000010.1 GCA_030632405.1 Desulfobulbaceae bacterium
ATGAGTTGAGTATCCATGGCCTTGGGCTCATGCCTGATATCAATTATAACAACAACACACCTCAGAGTTTCCCGATCTTCAAGATAGGACGATATCAGGGCCTGCCAGCTATCCTGCATGGACTTCGAAACTCTGGCAAAACCATAACCCGGAAGGTCAACAAGAAAAAAATCTTCTCCAACCTGAAAATAATTAAGCCCCTGGGTCTTCCCGGGCCGACCACTTACCTTCACCATTTTCTTACGACCTATCATGGTGTTGATAAGGCTGGACTTTCCTACATTCGATCTTCCTGCAAAGGCTATTTCAGGGAGACTGAGAGCAGGAAGCTGTTTCAAGCCATGCACACTCAGCAAAAATTCTACCTTTGAAAAATCCATTTTTTTCTCTTTATGTTTGCCGGACCTTTTCCGACATCCTAGATAACCTTATTAAGAGCATACTCTATTATGCCTTCTGCACCACTTTTCTTCAACTTCGGGATAAGATCCCTTACGATATCCTCAGAAACCACGGTTTCAACGGAACACCAATCCTGATTATACAAACTGGCAACAGTGGGTGCATTAATACTTGGCAGAAGTCCGACAATTTTCTCAAGTTTATCATTGGGAACATTCATCTTCAAACCAACAATTCGATCAGCCTTTAATGCACCCTGCAGCAACAGTGCGATACTTTCAATTTTTTCACGTTTCCAGGGGTCATCCCATGCCTTTTTACAGGCAATGAACTGAGTATTTGACTCCATAAGTTCGTGGATTATCTTCAAACCGTGGGCACGGATAGTGCTCTCTGTTTCAGTCACTTCAACAATTGCATCTGCAAGCCCGGCAACAACTTTGGCTTCTGTAGCTCCCCATGAAAACTCGATATCAACTTCGATCTTCTTCTCGGTAAAAAATCGTTTCGTTACATTGACCAGTTCAGTGGCAATTTTTTTCCCTTTAAGATCTTCCAGAGTTTTAATATCCGAATCACCGGCCACAGCAATAATCCATCGGGTAGGACGTCTGCTTACCTTGGAATAGATGAGATCACAAACCAGCACAGTGTCGGACGAATTCTCCATGGTCCAGTCTTTACCGGTAATTCCAGCATCGAGCATTCCGCTCTCAACATATCGTGACATCTCCTGAGGACGACATATAGAACAATCGAGATCGGCGTCATCAATTTTAGGAAAATAATTTCTGGCAGCCGGTTTGATAAGCCAACCCGCCTTTTCAAATAACTCTATGGTGGCATTTTCAAGACTCCCTTTGGGGAGCCCCAGTTTTAATTGATTCATAATTCACACTCCATTACTGTATATAGTACGACTACCTTGAATACAAACCCACTATTCGAAATAGTCATATTGTTATTATTTTGATCCATAAACTTTGGCTGGGTCAAAGATTTTCTCCCCTTCAACGACAAGTCTGTCTCCGTCTACACGCCTGTAAAAGCACGTTTTATGACCGGTATGGCAAGCAGCCCCTCCGACCTGTTCAACCTTATATATCAGGGTATCTTCATCACAATCGACAAAAATTTGATGAATTATCTGTACATGACCGGATGTTTCACCTTTAAGCCACAGCTTGTTTCTCGTTCGACTCCAGTAATGTGCCTTACCGGTCTCCAAAGTTTTTTCCCAGGCCAGTTGATTGATATAAGCAAGCATCAGCACCTCTCCGCTCTTATAATCCTGAACAATGGCCGGCAAAAGAGCATCAGCTGATTTTGTAAAATTAAGTGCTATCATTGATCTTTTAAGTCCATTTAGAATGTGTATAATCTGATGACGTTGTAAAAAGCAGTAAATTAGACTGCAAGCCTTTAATTGTCAAGCTGCACAGCATTTTTTACAGGAAGCTCTCACCCACCCTGCACATTGCCCGGCATAAAAAATTATAGAATTTTCTCTCTTCACCTTGCAACAGGGTTGCTTGAATCATATTATGGAGGGATTAACTCAAAGAAACTTGTCCCCTAAGGCAGGGCACAGGATATGATAAATAATATTTTACCCAAGGAGAGCTGATCATGCCCCACCCACAGAAAAACGATACAGTTTCAGTCTTTTATAGAGGAAAACTCGACAATGGAGAACTTTTTAAAGTAGTGAAGAAAGAAGAACCGCTTGAGGCAATAATCGGCAACAGTGATATTCCTCCAACCCTGGAGCAGGCCATAATGGAGATGAAGATTGGCGAAACCCGCAAGATCCGTGTCCCACCCGACGAAGGTTTCGGCCCGAGACAAAAAGACCTCGTCCAGACAATTGACAGTGAGGAAATGATTGAAAAGATCAATCCCAAACCTGGAATGATTCTCTCGCTCAAAGTTGACAAAGAGGGGGATGAACAGAAAATTCCTGCTACGGTAATGGAAGTCGCAGGTTCCCAAATAACCGTCGATTACAACCATCCACTTTCAGGTCATCACTTGACATATGATCTTACTCTTGCCGATATTATTAAAGCCAGCGATGATGGCTGAAACCAACCTTCGTCGAGCTTGTCAAAATATTGACTAAGACATGATAGACATGAACAGCTACTCTTTCTTCACCATTCCGTCTGAGTTCAACCCTGAGGTGCCGGAAAGTTCTGCGCTATCGAAAAGTGTGTTTTCAGTATTCGCTCCAGCCATATCAGCGTCGGTCAAATCAGCTCTGTAGAAATCGGTTTTTTTCAAATTTGCTCCGCGCAAATTGGCTTGAATCAGCAACGCCCCCTTGAGGTTAGCTCCTGCCAAGTCGGCTTTTTCAAGATTAGCGCCAGTTAAGTTAGCTTTTTCAAGATCCGCCCCCTTAAGATTTTTGTTTGAAAAATCCATTCCGGATAGATCGCAGTCATAACATCTGTTTGTGTCAAACAACCTGGCTGCATTATCTCTCTTCTTCTTATCTGCTGCCAAATTCAGGTTTTCTGTTCCTCTACCTTTGTCTAAATCAATTTTGACGGGTCCACTGTCACCACCATTTTTCACTGTCGGTAATTCTTCCTCTATTTCCACTTTTTTCACAAAAGTCGGTTTTTTGACCTCAGGTGCTTGAGGATAGCTCTCTTTTTTTACAATTTTCTCCACAGGTTCTTCAACAGATGGAGTTGATGGCGCCTTTACAATTTTCTCATCAACTGTTTTTACAGGCAGGGTTGGTGGAGGTTCTTCAAAAACTCGCCTGGGAGCAACCACTATTTCCTTTGTTTTCGGTTCCTGTTTCGGTTTAGACGGATCATCTATATACACTTCCCTTTCAATCTCGTCGACCCCATCTTTTTCGTACGGTTTGGTAATAACAAACTTACCATCAAGCAATGTTCCACCGAGATAAGCGCCATCAAGAGAAGTCCCTCGAAGGTCAGCTCCTCGTAAATCTGCATCAGCAAGATCTGCACCGCCAAAAACTACACCTCTCAGATCAGCATTACGTAAATTAGCTCTTGAAAGATTTGTAAGATACATTTTGGCCTTGGACAGATCAGTTCCTTCAAGGTCAGCATCGGAAAGATCAACTCTGTTGAGATTTACTCCCGATAGATTACATTCCCTGCAACTGTTAGTTTTGATAAGTTTTTGTAAATTTTCCTTAACGGTTACACTCCCTTCGCTATAACCGTTATCGACTAGACAAAATAAAATTACGAAAGAACATAAAAAGATGACACAACCGCGCCGCATATTTTTTACCATTTTCACCTATCACCTCAAAAATTATAAACTCGTGAAATATTTAAGACACCAACAACTAACGATGCATCCTTTTCCACTGCCAGGGCGAAACAGGAGACTCTATTGCCCATAGCCCCATTCCCTTTTCTTTTGCAGTTTGCTGGTCTGCAATCCATATATCACACACGTTTTTTATACAGTATCTCGGATAAACCCATGCAGTTCCAGATTTCACCAACGCGCCATTTACATCCTGCCCATTTTGAGAAAGCAGAGCCACCAATCTACCATATGAATCATAGTATTGAGGAACAACTGTGATTTTTTTTCCATGGAGCAGAGAAGCCGTATTATTCTTTGCTTCAGCAGAGAAATGCTGGTTCCACTCTGGACAGTCGATACCATATAGCCGAACCTCTATATACTTTTTTCCTTTTTTAATGACGATAGAATCACCGTCAATAATTTTGGTAACCACTGCAGAAAACATCGATTCGGCAGAGAGTGCTGAATAGAAAGGAGTGGTAACCAATATGAGAAGAAAAAATATAGTTTTCATCTAACATTTAAGGTTGTTGCGTTATTGTCACCATATTATTCCCTCGTAAAAAGGTCATTCGCAGCCATCCATCATTGTGTATCTCTATACAATCAGAATAAAAATATTAATACCTTACTCCTGAACTTCTACAAAAAAAACAACAAACTTAAACAGCCTGTTGACCGCTTTTGGGTTTACTGGTTTATCGGACTTCGCTGTTCAAATTGCCACCAGTCCAGATTACCCTGTCTCAATAGTTTCAAGGACCGAACTATTGGTCTTAAGATATTATCCTCAGATGAAAACATTATTGGTTTTTTTCTTTTGATATGCTATAGTTGACTAGAAAATATGTGCAGTACCTCAGAAATTCTTTTTGTGGTTTTTAGAAATAATTGGGTGAGAGTACCTATCCCGATTGTCTGAGTTGACGCACCGGTACAACCTTGTGTCTCTGCAATGTACTGCAGATACCTTTTTTTCATTATGCCTACGATCATGCTAAGAAAGACACCGACAGATGCTGAGGAAGAAACTCGTACATTTCTTATAAGTCTGCCAGTTTTTGATAATTTTAATGTAACCGAACTATCTAATCTTGCCCGGTACATGAGCTATATCCATCTCCAGCAGGGAGAGTATCTCTTCACTGAAGGGGACCTTGGTACGTTCATGGGTTTTGTAGTCACCGGTGTTCTCGAAGTTTATAAACAAACTGAAACAGGGGAAGACATAATCCTTGCCAGACTGGCGAGAGGAAGTTCTATCGGTGAAATGGCAATTATGGACAAAGCCCCGAGGTCGGCCACGGTTATAGCTAAACAACCAACAACACTGCTTACACTTACCGAACAGAACTTCGACGTACTCGCCAAAAAACACCCAGAAACAGGAATTAAGGTCATAAGGAAAATCGCTCGTCTACTCAGTCTGAACATGAGAAGAACATCCAGCAGACTTGCTGATCTGTTACATTCTCCCCCATGATCGTTATAAGCCCTTTTCCTCCTGCCAGCGACATCCTTAACTAATGACACTATGCCTGCACTGACAAACATACTTATTGCTGATAGAGAGCCAACTGGTCTTTCACTGGTCAACGAGGACCTTGACCTGGGGTTCAAATGCTCCTACAGACACGTTTTCTCCGACAATGAACTCCAATCGGCTCTCAGCAGCAATTCCATTCATATTCTGTTATTAGACCTCAATTTTTCACGGGAACATGAAGGTTTAATCCTCATAGATTCTTTGAAAAACCTCTCCCCAGCTACGGCTATTATTCCTATTATTCCAACCGGGGACCCCCAAATCATAAAAGATATTCTCGAAAGAGGGCTTTTTTATTATATCTATAAACCACCTAATCCTGCTGAAGCTGCAATCGCAATGAAAAGGGTTTATGAAACCCTTACTCCCCATAAAGCAAGTAAAAAAATCTCACAAGAAAAAGACGTCCCCCCTACCTTCCATGGGATGATCGGCACAAGTGGACCAATGCGCCGCTTGTTTGAACTCATCACCAAAATTGCTGAAGACGATTATTCAACTGTTCTGATAAGAGGAGAATCCGGCACAGGCAAGGAGATGGTCGCTAAAGCCATTCATGCCCAAAGTAAGAGAAGGAAAGAAAATTTTGTACCTGTCAACTGTGCGGCCATTCCTGATGACCTGCTGGAAAGTGAGCTCTTTGGGTACACCAAGGGTGCATTTACAGGAGCTGCTTCCAACAAACCAGGAAGAATTCAGTATGCCGATAAGGGGACGCTCTTTCTCGATGAAATCGGTGATATGAAATCATCACTGCAGGCAAAATTATTGCGGGTCCTGCAGGAAAAGGAATTTGAACCAGTAGGTGCATTCAAGCCAATCCCTGTCGACACACGTATTCTTGCCGCAACCCACTGTGATCTCGAGCAACTGGTAAGTGAGGGGAAATTCAGAGAGGATCTTTACTACCGGCTCAGTGTTATCCCGCTGAAAATACCTCCCTTAAAAGAGCGAACTGAGGATATCCTCCAGTTAATTAATTCGTTCATTAGTACCTACACAATCAACCGTAATCGTGAGATATTTACCTTCTCACCCCATGCCATTTCTACACTTTTCTATTACGAATGGAAAGGAAATGTACGAGAGCTTGAGAATCTGATCCAGCATATGAGTATCCTCTACACTGGCAAAATCGTGCAGATCACTGATCTTCCGGAAAAGTTCCAGGAAGTGCAAATTCCTGATGAGATAACTCCTCACCTTGAGGAAGCTCTCCCAACCATATTACCGCAGCAGGAAGATTCCGCAGAACCCTTATCTGGCAATGTGGATTGGGAAAAAGGGCAGGTAAATTTCAAAGAACTCATCAACGATTTTGAGACACAGTTGATTGTTCAGGCAATGAAACTGACGGAAGGCAACAAAAAAGAGGCCGCACAGTTATTGAACCTGAAGCGAACCACTCTACTTGAAAAAATAAAGAAAAAGAACATCTCAGGTCTTTGGGAAGATTAAGCTGCCAATCTAGTAAGATTATTGGAAATATTTTCTTCAATATCTTCCGTATCAGCAGGAGTAAGAAGGATATCCTTTATTCCATACTTGACAGCTTTTATCACTTTGGTTTTTGTCCATCCGGGGGCGGCGGCTATCAAAGGTAAAGAACACACGCTGCTCACCTTAATGGCAACACCAAAAGCCTGCTCATCAACATCCTGGGTAACAAGATAGACCGCCTTTATTTCCCTTGAAATAAAATCGTTTACATTATCTTTAAAAGAAAGCACCCGGACTACATATCCCCTGGTTCTCAAAACATCTCTCAGCTTACCTGCTTCATCGGCATCATCACCTATCAATAAAATATCGGCAACTCCTCCCAGATCATCGGTACCATTTGCAGCATGTTTCCCAATCTGCTCCAACTGTAACATCCTGACGGGAAAAAGGATGTGAAAAACACCCAGTTCATTATCATCAAGAATGAGGTTCATTGAGCTGACCCAGTACTCCTGGTCTGGAATCGGTCCGTCACCAGAAGGCTCAACATCCATCGGTACTACCTGCTGAAACCCGGCTTTGATAAATCTAATTGTCTTTGTGTACTCGTCTTCAAAAACAGTAGTTAAAATTCCTGAAAATATATTGAGTACCTCGCCGTAAGCATCTTCCATATCAAGGTTGAAGTTTTCTTCATCCGCATACATTTCCAGTTCTGTATCCGGGATCATTATAAGTTTTCCGCCTACCCATATCGCATCTTTCATCGAGATAGAGAAAAAAACCTTATCTTCAACCTCACCTGTTACCTCTATTTCGGCAACAATTTGTTTACCGGTAACTTCCTTGGAAAAAAAATGTCTTTTGTTTATAATCCTGTTATCAATGTGCATCAGCTGAACTTCTACTCCTAAAAGTTCATTAACCCCATCCCTCATCATTCTCCGGCAATTGCTAAAAATTGCATCAACTCTTTTCTTAGATTGCGCAATATCGGGCCGCTGCTGCTCCTGCAGTACTGAATCCGCAGTCAGATCAGGACCTGATCCTGGCTCCAAGGGATCGTCTACCGGCACGTCTTCGAACTGCATATCAAATGCAGCAGCCGGGAGAAGTAAAACCATCTCCCCCAGAGGAGTTCCAGCCAAAATCATGGAGAAACTGACCTGGTAAAACATTTCATTTTTTACAGGCTCATCCGACTCCATATCAACCCCGGATGCAACAATTTCTCTTTCCTCCTTTCTTACGAAACGGCATGATTTAGGGTACGCATCCTCAAAGTTATGAGTCATGGAACTGCAAATGATATTTGCGATCTCCCCGTAAGAATTTTCAATTTCCTCGTTAAATTCCTCTCTCCCAATAATTTCGTGAATTTCAGAGCTTGGCATCATTATCAACGTGCCCGCCAGCATAATGGCATCATTTATACTTACAAACAGGCCCCCTGCCCCCTCAACTTCCCCGGCTATATCGATCTGTGTACAAATCTGCTTCTCGACAAAACTAGTAAAAGCTCCCGCTTTGGTAGTGGGTTTTCTATCATCGTCTGCGAGAAAGAACTCAACGCCAAGCAGGGAAGTCACTTCGTCCTGCACGCTGATCCGGATGGTTTCTAGTATTGTATCAATTCGTTTTTGTGGATCCATGACATGAAAAAAAAGAGAAAAACAACATTATATGATATACTCAAACTCTCTGCTCTTCTTATCGGGCAGAAGTGTTAATACATTAAGAAGAAACAATTTACTTCACAAAATAATATCAGTAACGCGTCAAAAAAGCATACCTTTTTTCTTATAACATAAATCAAATCCTCTTTTCCGTCAAAAGTTCATGTCTCAATTCATTTATTCTGGAATACAAATTGCATAAAAGCCCAAAAGAGGAAAGGAAAACCCTATGAAACATTGTCTACCTTATATAATTGTATCCATCTTTATGTCCTGCAGTTCTCTTCTAGCGTCTGAGCTCATCGAGGTGTCAAGAGTTGATAACAGGGACATCGTTCAGCTTTATTTCAGTTTCGACAAGGCACCATCCTTCTCCATGACGGTGAACGAAAAACGTATCAATCTGGTTTTTCGAAAGACCCAACCCCTTCCTGATTTAGAACTATTTGAGGCCGACGGCGATATAGTCAAAATTTTGCCACTGCCGAAGGGCAACGAATTCGTACTCTCCCTGTTTTTCAGATATAAACCTCAATATCACAGGCTCAGCAAAAGTAAAGACGATAAAATCGTCTTTGAAGCCCTGTTGGGAAATCAATTCAGCAAGTCCTATAAAGATCTGGCAGATAAACTTAAAGGGTTGACAGTTCTTGACAGAAGTCCCATGGACAGCACCAATCCATATCTACTCTCACCCTACACCAGTGACTGGATGTCATTTTTTTCTGAATACGAGTCACCTGTGGTTATTGAAATTCCCTTAAAATTCAGCCTAATCCCCTTTCCTGTTATTCATCTTTTGCCTGTTAAAATGCGCGGTGATCGTAAAATATTGTCCGCAGAAATGCTCGAACTTGCCGATCGTGGCCATTGGAAGCAGCTGGCACATCAAATCTCCGAAAAGCTTCAAATAGAACCTGACGTCAGACGAAAAAAAATGCTGGCTCTTACGTATGGCGAAGTTCTTGCCAAGGCCAATGATCTTGAAGGGGCCTTCAAACAATTTTACCTTTTAAACGAAAAATTCTCCGAAGAACTTATCGGCAATTTTGCCGGATATCTTCTGATTCTCATTCGGGCCATTCATGAAGATCCATATATTGCTGATTTAGAATTTAGAGAACTTGAAAAAAAAATCAGTACAACCAATCCACTTTCACCCTATCTCCATATAACCCAGATTGAGATAGCACTAGCCACATCACAACACAAAAGAATGAATAAACTGCTTCTCCAGGATAACATCGCTCTCCCTAGCAGGATTGAGAAAATAAGAAAAATCAGGCAGGCAGATTACTGGTTTGCGCTCAAGCAGCCGATCAAAGCATATGTCGCATACGGGTTACTCAACCAATCCTCTCCGCTGCTCCAGGCACAGCCATATTCGATGTATGGAAACTGTACAACACTCTATGGACAAAAAAGGTATCAGGAGAGTGCAGGGTGTTACAAACAGCTTTCAACGCTCCCTTTAACAAAAAACCAGAAAGGCCTTGTGCAATATAGAGAAAATATGGCCAAACTTAAATTCCAGGGAAATATTTCTCTTGTGAAAGAATTTGGTCAAATAAAAAATACACTCCCCGATTCCGAATCGGGTCTCAGGGCAGCATTGAAAGAAGCTGACCTGATTTTACTCCAGGACAAAAACCGATCCAGATGGGCACTGAATAATTATATCAGAGTCAGCAACAGTTCAATACTGCGCATTACCGCGGAAGAGGCTCTCTTCAAACAGGCCCTGATTCACTCAATGCTCGGGCAGAACAACAAAAGTATTTCGCTCCTTCAAAGACTTCTCAGAGAATTTCGGCATGGAAATATCACGACTACCGCCCAGGCTTTACTTATTGAACTATTACCCCAGGAGATAAAAAGACTGACAGACAAACACCAATACCTTGATGCACTCGTTCTCGCCAAACAAAACAAAGCGTTATTCCAGAAAAACTGGATAAGCAGCAAATACCTTGTTGATATTGCTGATGCATACGGCAATATCGGTATTAATAATGAGGCGCAGCAACTTTACCTTTATCTTATTGAAATAGTACCGATTGACCAAAAAGAGCAGTTTTACCTGCCAATGATTACTGCTGCCTTCAATTATGGAAACTACGCTCTTGTTGAAAATTATGCTTCACAATACAGCTATAACTATCCCCGGGGGAAATTCGACGATGAAATTCTTTTCTATAGACTACAGTCCCTCATATACAGTGAAAGGATAAAAGAGGCCCTTCAGATGCTTCCATCTCCGCTTCCTGAAAAGATATATCCCCTGGCAGCTGTCATATACTATCGGACTGAAAACTATGAGCGCTCTGTAAGCGTGCTCCAGATGTTAGTACAATCAGGCTCACCATTAAACCAGGAAGAATTGATTATGTATGGTGAAAGTCTTTTTAAAACAGAAAATTTTGACGAAGCGGAAAAAATATTTCTGCAAATTACAAAAGAAAATCCATTTTTTGATCAGAGTCTCTATCGTCTGGCTGAAATTGAAAGAAACAAAGGCCAGGATAAAAATGCTCTAATATTATTTAAAAAAATTGTCGAAAAAGGAACAAACGCACTTTGGCAACAGTATGCTCAAAAAGAATTACTCTTTGCCGATGCTGAAACCAGGATGTAAAAGGACATAAAATTGACCCAGGTTAACAGAAAAGTCGACTCTAAAATCTGTATTTACAAAGAGGTAATATGGACGCTTTAAAATCACTCGACAGGCAAATGCAGTTACTGAGTAAGGTCTTGGATTTACGTGCCGAAAAAGCCCAGGTCATCTCTGCAAATATCGCAAATGCCGAGACTCCCGGCTACTCTCGTTCTGTTTTTAACTTTGAAAAAGACCTTAGCAATGCCATTAAGCAAACTGGAGCCATCCAGTTGACTACTTCACATAATGGACACATCCCGCTTGGTCCTGCCAACTTTAACTCCGTTGTCGGTAAAATCACTAAAGTGCCAAACCAGACCGCAATTGGAGATCAAAATGGAGTGAGCGTCGAACAGGAAATGATAGCGCTTTCCGAAAACGAAATATTGTATGAAACATCCGCTCAGCTGTTAAATAAAAAACTCAGCCTTCTCAAGCATGTCATATCCGGCGGACAATAACCGGTGTACATAAGAAATATTTAAGAGGAAACCTATGGATATTTTTAACACCTTTAAAATCAGCAGCTCGGCGCTGAAAGCGAATACTATCCGGTTGAACACCATTAGTTCAAACCTGGCAAACGTTGAAACCACATCTACTCCTGAAGGCGGTCCATATAAAAAGAAATCTGTCTATTTTCAAAGTCAGCCTCTGAATTTTCAAAAGGAATTAGAAGGCAATATGAAAAATGCAGTTCAGGGAGTTGCCGTTACCAAAATTCTCGAGGATGATAGTCCTGCAAAGAAAGTATATAATCCATCACATCCTGATGCCAATGAAGATGGATATGTTGGAATGCCCAATATCAGTGTGCTCAAAGAGATGGTTGATATGATGTCTGCAACAAGAGCTTATCAGGCTAATGTGACTACAATCAAGTCAGCAAAAAGGATGGCCTTAAAGGCACTTGAAATCGGGAGATAAATTCCATGAATACCATTAATACGTTTACCCCGCTCTCTCAGTCCCCAATCAGGCCTGCAGATACCAGCGATGTCAGTCAAGCTAAATCCGGATTTGGAGATATCCTCTCTTCAACATTAGAATCAGTAAATAATTCGCAGATAACCGGGGATATGGCCATTGAAAAACTCCAGACAGGTGAAGCTAAACATCTCCATGAAGTGATGATAGCTGTTGAAGAAGCTGATATCTCTCTTCGAATGCTGGTTCAAATGCGTAATAAAGCCCTTACGGCCTATGAAGAAATCATGCGGATGCAGATATGATGGCGTCGTAAAAAGCCCGATCTCCTGCGTTGTATGTTTTTTACAAGTTTATCAGATATGGCAGCTTCATTCAGAGCCATTTGTTACCTGCTGGATGGTGCAATTTTTAATAATTACTTCGATTTGTTAAAGGAACATACATGGAATCAGTAGAACAAAACCCTCCAGCACTTGCCAAACCCGCAGTGGTCCAGGAGGCTCAACCCAAAGATAAAAATCTCATCGCACTTATTCAGGATTGGCCCCTATCGCGAAAAATCGCTACGATTGCAGTGCTGTTGATTACAGTAGCACTTTTTGGTGTTCTTATCCTCCAGGCGAGAACAGCCGATCAGCAGCTTCTTTATGCCAACCTCTCCACCAATGATGCTGCTGCAGTAACAAACTGGTTGAAAGCCCAGAAAATCGTATATTCTCTAAAAAATGGAGGCCGTGACATATGGGCTTCAGCCAGCCAGATATATCAAACCCGCCTTGATCTCGCAGCAAATGGTCTCCCAAGCGGAGGCGGAGTTGGCTTTGAAATATTTGATAAACAGAGTTTCGCACTGACCGACTTTGTGCAAAAAGTCAATCACACCAGGGCACTCCAGGGTGAACTTGCCAGAACAGTAACTTCCCTTGCCCCGGTCGAATCCGCTCGAGTGCATCTGGCGCTTCCTGAAAAACGATTATTCAAGAATCAGCAAAAAAAGGCGACTGCCTCCGTTATAATAACTCTTGTCCCGGGAAGAAAACTTGAAAAGAGCCAGGTGCAGGGAATTATCCATCTCGTTGCCGGTTCGGTTATGGGGCTGGAACTAGATGATGTTAAAATCATTGATTCCAATGGCGTTGTCCTTGAAAGCCTGGAAAAAGCGGATAAAGATAAATTCATGTCTTTGGATATGCTCTCCTACCAGCAGCAAATCGAGCACAGACTTGAGATACGGGCCCAGGATCTCCTTGATAAAACAATGGGCAGAGACCGTGCAATGGTCAGAGTGACCGCCTCTCTCGATTTTTCTAAAGTAGAAAAAACACAGGAATTTTTCGATGGTGACGATCCGGTTATCAGAAGCGAACAATTGAATCAGGAAAGCAGTTCTACTCAAAATGCAGGCGGTATCCCTGGAGTAGAATCAAACCTTGATGGAAATCTTCAGGGAAACAACAATCTATCTCCTTCGGGCAGCAGTAATTCCCGGATTACCAACTACGAAATCAGCAAGACTGTCAGTAAAACTATTAACCCTGTAGGCAGCATTGTAAAACTCTCAGTTTCGGTGTTGGTAGCAGACCGCGTTAAAGTTGACGAAGAGGGTAAGCCTGCTTCTACCACCCCGCTTACTGCTGAAGAGCTCAAATCCATTGAAAACATGGTTGCCACCGCAATAGGTATAGTACCAGAGCGGGGAGATATGATTAATGTACTGTCCCTGCCTTTTGTAGAAACTGAAGACACCGCAACAGAAATAACAATTGATTCGCCTCTTCTTATCTACGAATATATTCCATTTATTAAATATGGTCTGATTGTACTTGGGGCTCTTTTCGTCTACTTATTACTCATCAAACCTATGGTAAAGGCAATGAAAGGGGAAACGCAAAAGCATTTTAAGACAGTCAAACAACTTGAACGGGAGCAGCGTGAAAACGATTTACTCGGGGAGGAAGAAGAACTACCTCCTCCACCGGTGGACGAAGCGATTACAATGCTTAAAAGAGAAGTAATGCAAAACCAGGCGCCCGCTGCTTTTATAGTAAAAAACTGGATCCAGGAAGGCTAACTGATGGCAATTGAAACATTAACTGGACTCAATAAGGTGGCAATTTTACTTATCTGCCTTGGAGAAGAAGCAACCTCTAAGATTTTTGCAGAGTTATCGGACGATGAAGTACGTCAGGTGACAAGAGTAATGGCGACTATCCAACACATCCCAAGTGACATAAAAGAGAGAGTGTTTGCCAGTTATTATGAATCTCAACATCAATTTAAAGGAATTTTCGTAAAAGGTGAAGACTTTGCCAAGAGAGCCATTAATGCCACTCCTGGAGAACAGCGTTCAGACTTTTTAATGGATCAGTTTATTTCAGCTACAGAATCAAAATCTCTGGAAACTATATCTCTCATGGCTCCCCGAATGGTTGCCGGGTTGCTCGAGCAGGAACATCCTCAGACAGTTGCACTGGTTCTTTCAACCCAGCATGTGGAGCATGCCTGTGAAATACTGACCCACCTTCCAGACGATATAAGAACAGATGTGACCTACCGGATTTCAAAAATAGAAAAAGTATCACCAGAAGTTATCAGCAGGATAGAGGACGCTTTAAATAGAGAAATTGGTCTTGTTTCCGGCAAGACTCACAAAAAAGTGGGTGGTATCGATGCAGTAGTTGGTATCCTCAATCATATGAAAAACAATCTTGATTCTGACATTCTAGAGGAAATGGAAGAAACAGACCCTGATATGGCAGAAGAAATACGAAGGAAAATGTTTACCTTTGAAAACCTCATCGCCCTGGAAGGCAGGTCACTGCAGATGATTCTCAGGGAAGTAAACAATGACTCGCTCACCATGGCTCTTAAAACAGCCTCTGAAGACATGAAAGAGAAGATTTTTGCAAATATGTCTACCAGGGCCGCAGATATGATAAAAGATGACCTTGATGCCATGGGTCCTGTACGCCTTTCAGAGGTAGAGCTCACACAACAGTCCATCGTTAAAATTGCAATTAAACTTGAAGAAGAAGGCAAACTCGTTCTCAGATCCGGAGGTGGAGATGAGCTTGTCTAACTATTTCAAAAACTCAGATTCTTTTCAGCCTGAAAAGATTGTCAAATCTGCTGCGAAAGCTGACAGTGGGTGGAAATCTTTAGCAAATAAACACAACTCAACTTCGTTTCAGGCAGAGCAGCAGGTAAAAAAGACAAAGGAAGTATCTTCCTCTTCCCTTAATGCTCACCAAAATCATGAAGACGGAAAGCTCAACATTCCAGAACAGTCACCAGATTCAAATCAATATATTGCAATCTCTGAAATTGAAAGTCAATTAAAAGAAGCCTATGAAAACGGTGTTCAAAACGGTCTTGAAAAAGCCGAGGAGGATTACGGCTCAGCCATCCGATCCCTGATTACATCCTGTCAGCAACTTAATACAGTAAGAGAGACAATAATAAGCAACAGCGGTCGTGAACTCCAGGAATTTGCTCTTTCTGTCGCAGAAAGAATTATCCGAACCTCATTACGGGACAACGACACTATCGTTATTGCAACAATTGAAGAGGCGCTGCAGCGGGCCGTCAAGTCTGATGAATTCTATATCTATATTCATCCTGACGATTACGACACTGTTGTAGGAAAATCCGACGATCTCATAGCAGGGCTCAGCGGCCTTGAGAATATCGTCATTAAAAAAGATATTACTGTTGAAAGAGGCGGAGCCAAAATCGAATCTGACAACTGTACAATTGATGCAACAATTGCCGGGCAATTTGATGTTATTCTAGAGGAGATGAAAAAAAAGCTTTAGCTTTTTGACAAACACCATGTCACTTGATACCTCACATATTAAAGATCTAGACATTATTAAGATATGGGGAAAGGTGACCCGCATAGTGGGCCTGGTGATAGAAGGGCATTGCCCTCACGCTTCTATAGGGTCACTTTGCCAACTTACACCCACCAACGGCGGCCCGGATATCTTTGCTGAAATTGTCGGGTTCAAAGACAGCAAAGCATTACTTATGCCCCTGGGAGATCTCCGGGGACTCGGACCTGGAAGCCTTATCCGTGTTGTAAAGAGCAGTGCCACTATTAAGGTTGGTAATAATTTGCTTGGAAGGGTCATAGATGCCATGGAGCTCCCACAGGACGGGCTTCCTCCTCCAATCCTTACAGATAAAAAATTTCTCTACTCACTCCCGCCTGGTCCGATGGACAGACAAAATATCACGGATACCCTTGATCTCGGCATCCGTGCCATCAATGGTCTCCTTACATGCGGGATGGGACAGCGTATGGGAATTATGGCAGGCTCCGGGATTGGTAAGAGTGTACTACTTGGTATGATGGCAAAATATTCTAAAGCGGATGTAAACATAATCGCCCTTATCGGGGAAAGGGGCAGAGAGGTCCGTGAATTTATAGAAAGAGATCTTGGAAAAGACGGGCTGGCCCGCTCGGTTGTTGTTGTTGTTACCTCTGATCAGTCACCGTTGCTCCGTATGCGGGGCGCCTTTGTAGCAACCAGCATTGCAGAGTACTTCTGCAGTCAGGGAAAAAATGTCCTCCTTATGATGGATTCAGTCACCAGATTTGCAATGGCCATGCGGGAGATAGGACTGGCGGTTGGTGAGCCTCCCACGACAAAAGGATACACCCCTTCAGTTTTTGCAACCCTGCCCAAGCTCCTGGAACGTGCAGGGCGCTTTAGAAATCAGGGATCCATTACCGGACTTTATACTGTTCTTGTGGATGGCGATGATCTCAATGAACCAGTAGCAGATTCAGTACGTTCTATACTTGACGGACATATAGTTCTGTCGAGAAGCCTTGCAGCCAAAAATCATTTTCCTGCTATAGATGTTCTCAATTCAGCCAGTCGTGTAATGAGGGATATCATTCCGGCCCGTCACCTTGAGTTGGCCGGAAAAGCTAGAGAAGTACTGGCCAGTTATGGCGAAGCTGAAGACCTTATAAATATCGGGGCATATGCAAAAGGATCAAATCCTAAAATAGATTATGCAATCAATAAAATTGATGCAGTTAATGATTTCTTGAGACAGGATTACAGTCAAACGTCGACTCTTAAAGAATCACTTGAACATCTAGGACTCCTTTTGAGTGACAGAAAAGATGATGCATCTCAGAAAAAAAACAGAAGAAAAACTGATAAGAATCACGATGGTTCACAGACTCAATGAAGCCATTTCAACTCGACGCGGTACTTACCCATAGAAAACGAAAGGAAGAAATTTCAGCCAGCCGTCTGTTTTACGCCAAAAAACAGAAAAATATTGTCCAGCAGAAACTTCAAGAGCAAAACAAAAACCTCATATTTCTTATAGAAAAGACTGAGGAACTGCAGAACAATACCATACCTATTTTAGACCTCATAAATTATGAGAATCAAATTCATTTTCTGGAACAAAACATTGTCGAAATTAAAAAAACACTCCAGCAGAAAACAG
>DAOVUU010000163.1 GCA_030632405.1 Desulfobulbaceae bacterium
ATTTACCAGGAAAGCACTGGAAAACTTCCTTCAGCCAAATGAGAAGAGTGTACCGCTTGGAATCAGCAACACTTCCGTGAAAGATTCTTCTCATATTGCCCATTTCTATAAAGATGCTGATGAGAGTGTGGCGGTGGGAACAGGCTTTTTGGCCAGTGGACTTTCTAGAGGTGAATCCACACTGCTTATCTCACCCGAAGACAAATCATTTCGGATTTTTGCGGGTCTTAACGACCTCGGCTACCCTGTGGAAAAGCTCAAAGACGACGGCCTGATTGTTGCCAGTGAAGGACATTACAACCTCAGTGAACAACTCGAATTCATGATTGAGCTCATAGCAAACCGCACTTACAACAAAGGGTTCAGGCTTCTTGGAGACATGCTTTGGGCCGTTGAAAAGGGATGGAATCTGGCCGAGATAAACAGGCTTGAAACTAAGACCAATGAAATTTTGTCCGGTAGTAACAAACTCTTTCTCTGCCAATATGATCTGGCCCATTTCGGTGCCGAAGGGGCTTTGATGGCTTTCGATACGCATAGTCTGACTGTTTACCGCGGGGAAGTAAAACAGAGTCCCTATTTCATAGAGCCGAATGAGTAGACGCATTACAACTTAAGGCTACCTTAAGGGAGAATATAAATTACCGGACATGATTTTTTTGAGGGATATTTTCTATGACAACCTATCGTTGCCCTTTGTGCTGATATCTACGAATTTGAAGGATGGATGAAATGGGCGTTTCGTTATATTTTAAGCAGGATAAAGCATTTGCCGAAGACCATGTCCTCTTCTGGAGTAACCTTTCCCGTTTGAACGTACTGTTTGTTCTCTTGAACATTACCATTTTCTTTCTAACAGGACTCATAACTCAAGGGTATTACTATACCTATTATTCATTATCCGCATTGGGCGTAGTTGGTCTCGGCATGGTCATGCCAACAATATTAGTCAAGAAGCTCTGGTATTATCTCTGTTTTTTGTTTTTTGAGGCGATTGGCATATATTTTTGCGTTTCAAGTATCGTCTATTGGGTACGACACGGAGCACTGCAGGGAAGTTGATCAAGATGGGTGATAATGAATTGTTTTAGTAGCAAAACTGCAGGAAAGCCTACCCGGTGAACCGGGTAAAAAAAGAAGCCCTGTGAAAATACACTCCACAGGGCCCAACATTTCTACAAAAAAAAGTTCTTTATGGTTCTCAAATTAGAAGCTGAGTGAAAGACGTGCACCAACTTCAACTGGATCTTCTTCATTAACCATGTCAGCCTCTGCAGTCGCATCACCTGCGAACAGGTAAGCAGCAACGAGGTCAAGATTCAGATTATCCATAACTTTATAAGTTGCTTTGAGATCAACTTCTGTACCCAGTTCATCGTTACCAAGGGTATTTTCCTCAGCAAATTGGGCATACCAGAGATCGGCACTAAGAGTCCACTTATCCACAGGCTTGACTGTAACGCCAACGTTCACTGCAAATATATTGCTGATTCTATCGGCAGGAGATCCTGCAGAAACAGTATTATCAAAAACTCCGTAACCCATGATCTCAGACCAGTAGTAAGAGCGACCCGGAACACCTGCGAATTCATCGTTGTCTCCATCTAAAGGATTATCGTCACCAGTTGCATAGAATAATCGACCATGAACAACGTCTACACTACCACCAATAGCAGCGAGCCAACCTTTGTTGTCATCACCATTTTCAGCGGTACCACCTTGATAAATAAGAGTACCCCAGGTTTTTGCGCCGCCAAATTTCATATCCGCATCGACGCCCAGATAGAAGGCTTCAAGTTCACTTACGCCATTTGAGCCGTGATATGTAATAAATGGTGTAAGTAGGCCCGCACCACCCATCTTAATCCTGGCTGCTCCATAAAGGATATCTTCATCAACTTCAGCTGCGCTGGTGTACTCGCCGTTAACACGAATCCACTCCAGAGGTACGGAGACATTACCGAAATTCATGAGTACTTCAACACCGGAACTATCATCATCAAAAATGAAACCACGTGACAAAGTACTGCCAAATATACCCATCTTAGTTTTTATATTTCCCAGAGTAAAATCGGTATAGGAGTTTTTGATCCTGAAGATGCTCGTACCATCAGCGCCAATATCGCCACCGTTATCATCACCCCAGTTAGTGTTGAACTCGAACTTGTTTACAAATTTGAAATCATCATTGAATACCGCCGTATAGTAAAGACGGGTACGATTATCTCCACGGTTGAAGCTACTGCTCGCTCCGTCAAAATCAGACTGGCTGAAAATACGGGTACGCCAGTATCCACCGAACACGTTTTCTACTGCAGAAGAGGTTGTGGCAGCAACACCACCAACCATTATGATACCTATAGCTGAAACAATAATTTTTTTCATCTTTTATCTCCCCATAGTGAGAGAGTTCTCTCTTCTCCTTTCTAAATCTCACCAGCTGGAATTCTCTGAAAGACACAACATCCTTTTGTTTAGAAGAGGATTAAAAAAAACTCCGTTTAGCTGAAGCAAAACCAGGTAGAACCAAAGACAGTTCTGACTTTGTTTACCTCCTTAAGAGCCTTGTATTCCGCCCATACAGATGACTGCGAATCAACGTCAGAAACAGTACCAGCGGGATAGAAAGGGACTGCATACTAATTTACGAATCAGTTTTATATCGAACCTCCTTGCCTTAACCGTAGATCCATAACGAAAGTAACAAGGCACAGCAAAGGGGTTAGGTATCCTGCTACCTAACACATAAAGTACTACATCGTGACATCATAGTCAAGGTGCCCTGAAATCTAAAGAGAGGGTATAATTGGTTAGACACTCCGAAGGATAAATCCATATACTCTCGGGAGTGTTGTCGCGGTCTTTATTTCACCGGACTTTGACCACGATAAAATATACTAACACCGTAACAACGGTAAGCAAGACGGCATAAGTACCTTGGTGGTGAATTTTATGTTTATAATTTCAAAACCCCTTTTCTGTTTCGAAGTCTTCGCTTATCTGTTGTTTTTTATGACAGACTTTCAGGAGTAAGGTACTGATTATAACTCATCAGGTAACCCTTAAAGTAAGCTAGATATCAGGGACGGGGGGAATGGCAATCCCGCCCCTGGTGAGGATTTCTATTCAAGTTCGTAGGTAAGTTTCTCTTTAACGGAATAGACAACGTCTCCCTTTTTGCCACTGATAAAATAAGAGAGGTTTGCCTCTATTTCGACCTCTTCTACGTCGGTGTCAAAATTAATCAAATATTGTTCTCTCCGGGTTTGCATGGGCTGCAATGTCAGATCGACAATTTCCTTGATCTGCCAGGCACCATAGCGCATCCTGTTTTCTGTATCCCTGCCGATTTCAAAATATTTTTCTTGAACTGAAAACAACACCTGCTTCTCTGGGTCTTTTTCTGCGAGGTTTCGTGCGGTCACATCCAGGACCACTTTGCCTGACCAGAGTCAGCCATCCGGTACTCGATGACCTGTTTTATTCTCAATGAAAACATTGACCACTGCACTTGGCACCCAATTTTTCGGACTTTTCACACCTTTGATCTGACCGGGAAGATGTTTGTAAGGATTAATCTGGACTTCAAATCCTAATCCTTCCTTGACGGTATCAAGGTCATGACCACCCGGAAAGAGGTGACCTTTTTTCATATGACAATCCTGGCAACTCTTACTTCCCCCTAGTGCCAGATATGTGTTCTGGTAACTACCCGATAGAGTGTTGCACTGGATTGTCTCGCCATCAGCAGCTTTGTAAATACCGTGACACTGCATACAAAAAGATGATCTGGTGATATCAGCAACCTCTAGCGTTTCGTGGGCATCCCCGGCATCTTCACCATTAGGGCCATAGATCATACCTCTTTCAGCCGGGCCATTAAAACCGCGAGCCACTTCAGTCGCTTTGATGTTGTGACATGACAGGCAACCGACATTCAGCCTGGCAAGCTCTTTTTGGATGGTGTCCCCGGCAGGTTTACCTTTCTCTTTATGGGCGGTAACAATCATCCTGCCAATTTTCACCGCAAGCTCCTCTGAAGCATAGTTGACAATCGGAGCGTGGCAGTCCAGACACTTCATTATCTGCGCTTTAGTTAAAGGCGTTTCCCATTCCTTGGCCAATCCGATTTCAATAAAATTATGCATCCCTCCAAGGGAGGAAACAACGGCCTTGGCATGCCAGGATTTAGACCATTCTCCATGGGCTTCCTCGTGGCATTCCATACAACTCGACTCATCAAACATTTCCAGCAATTCATCCAGGGTATCTGCCTTTTTTTCCATCGCCAGCAGACTCATGGGAAGGAAAATCAGTAAAATTCCCATAATAAACGGTACTAATCTTTGCAAAATTTTCATGTCTTCCTCCTTACAGTTTTAATTTAACTACGTTAAACAAAATTGATAACATCGTATCAACTCTATTTAAGGCTGCAGAGAATGATACAAAGTAGGATACACTGCCTTGATAAATAATCCTAATAAAATTATTCAGAATAATTGATGCTCTCGAGAAATGTCTGTATGTCCTGAAAACACAGGAAAGTGTAGCATAATAACGCAATCACTTCAGAGATAGGCATGACACCAAAACAGAGATTGCACATTCATCAAAACAGCCCGCCTTAGATATCGTGGTCTCTATAGATTTGGCAAGACGATTGTATTAGACTTAAACTTCGGGGTTTATCCGGGCGATGACGCGAGATTTTGCCGTCACAGCCATAACATGTGATGACATCATCTCAGGTAAAAGTCGCAGGTAACAGATGGATGAGCAGAACATAAACAAATCAATATGTTCTTTTCATAACCCAAGCCCAGTCGGGGGTGATATATGCAGAAAATATTCTTTCAGTTGAGTTGGAGGCGAGTTGCAGCAATGGTGGGTGGCACAATGATACTGTTATCCCAGGCCGGATAAAGGTGAAATATGCTACGTCTGGATCCTGTGGTATTTAAGTTTTTAGGTTTTAAAGGTACTGTAATACTGGTAGTGTGTGTAGGTGCCTATGGTTTATTTACCGGAAATATTGGGAATACGCTTGGTCTTCTCGGCTTACAACAAAGTACTACAGTCATTGAATCCACACAACCGCTTCGAGAAACTGCAGAGGAAAAAGAACTGGTGGGATTATCCGATAAAATACACGCAGCCTGCAACAGACTGAGCAAAGTGGATGCAAACAAACTCTCCGTTCGGGCAGTTCGGCACAACGGGTGAAATGGTTCAAGATTGGTCTGGCAAACAGTAATACTGATAGGTGTGACACATTCAACTCTTATTAAGCCATTGCGGCAGAAGGTGTCTCTGCAGAGAAGAATTTGGAGAATCTTCTCTCTTACAGGAATACTTGCATTTTTGGGATTAAATTTTATGAATGTCCAGCTTGGTACCGCATCCGGAAAAAAACAGCAGGTATCCACCTTTTCAGAGATATATGAACCATCTACAGTTATTCAACTACCTGACGGATTGATTCTCATTGCCGAAGATGAAGGAGATCAGCCTCTTCATCTCTCTCGACTGGTCAATCTTGAAGGCGATTTAAAATTAGAACCGGTTCAGCTGCCAAAAATCGATCCTGTACCTGATGACCTTGAGGGCAGCGATCTAGGAAAAGATGGCGCGGTCTATCTGATCACCTCTCATTCAATAAATAAAAAAGGAAAGAGGAAGAAAAAAAGAGAAGTCCTCGCTCGTCTCACATTCAAGAACGGTAAAATTTCAGAGTATACTGCCTATGACGGTTTGCTTATTCCCTTGAAAAAGGCCCTTGAGGCTAACTCAGAGATGGAGGCAGCCGGGTTTCAGCAGCTGAACATTGAAGGCTTGTCTTTTGACAGCTCAAGAAAAAGGCTTCTTCTGGGCCTTCGCGCACCACTTGCTGGAAATAAAGCTATTATTCTCGTGCTGGAAAATCCTTACACCATTTTCAGTGAAGGACAGGCACCAAGATTTCAACAGAAAAACATTTACCTTAACCTGGGGGGAGGGGGGATTCGGTCAGTAGCATATGATTCCCGGCGCAAAGTCTATCTATTCGCCAATGAAATTCCAAACAAAAAAGGCAAACTCCGGCCTGCGGTCTGGGCATGGGACGGAAACCCACGTTCATCACCTGCCCAAGTGGCATTGCCAAAATTAAAAGGCATAAAAAATATTGAAGGAATAACCCTTGTCCAATTTCAGAAAAAGAAATATCTCCTGATGGTCACCGACGATGGAG
>DAOVUU010000195.1 GCA_030632405.1 Desulfobulbaceae bacterium
ACCAGGGAAAAAAAATTGTTCTGACGGGAATCATCCAGGGACGGTGCATCGAATCTATGGAAAAGAGGCCTTCTTCTGGTTCATGGGGGTAGGTGCCACTTGCCGTTTGGCCGGTATACGGTGTACCTGCACGTGGACCTTTGCTGACATACCTGTTCCAGAAATCAAGCTTTAAATAGCGATAACGGCCCCTCTCCCAGCTGCAGCAGGATGAGCAACCACAATAGGCTGTTGTCTCCAAAATTCTGCCTGCTGGTGGTTTTGCGCATCCATGGAGGGAGAAGGTAACGAGATAAAAGGCCAGTAACAAAGCTGAACCTTTCAATTTTTCATGTCCTGTAGAACCACTTTTTTATCTCTGTACCGGTGAACTGTTTAACAACAGGTCTACCGTGGGGGCAATGTGAGAAGAGATCGGCTTTGGCCATTTCATTGAGCAGATTATCTATTTCCATTGGTGATAGTTCTGTTCCTGCCTTTACGGCCGCTTTGCAGGCCATAGTTGCAAGGATAGTATCGATGTGACTGCCCCCTTTCCCTGAGTTGCTTTCACTGCCGAATTTTTCAAGAATGTCATTGAAAAGTTCCTCCGGATGAGTATGGCCAGCAATGGCTGGGACAGCTGAAATGATGTATGAGTTACCTCCAAATTCACGGATAGAAAACCCCATACCGGATATTTCGTTATTGTGCTTTTCGATAAGCTGGACTTGGAATAACGATAATTCAACAGTGTGTGGAAAAAGGAGATTCTGCCTGGGAACTGTATTTGCCAGAAACTGTTTTCTCAGCTTTTCATAGAGGAGTCTTTCATGGGCGGCATGCTGGTCAATGACCAGTAGACCTGCGCTGTTTTTGCAGAAGATATAAAGATCTTCAAACTGCCCTATAACCAGAAGGTTGTGGCTTTGCGGTTTTTTTTCATTCTCAGGGGCGAGACTGGTCGGTTGCTGGTCTTTTTTGACTAGAGTTTGAGGAATCGGTTCAGCGGTATTAATAATTGAGCTCTGCTGCAGTTTTTTTTCAAAATTTTCAGTGACAGGTCCATCTACCGGGCAGTTCGGTGGCGCGGGATGCTCTCCTCTGTCTGGTTGGTCAGAGAAAAACCCGGAGTTGAATGGTTTCTCATCCAGAGGTATCCGGGTTGTTTCTTTGTGTTCTGTTCTACCGAAAATTTTGGTTCTCATACGATCCTGTTCCTGTCTCATTGCCGCCGCGACAGTTTGACTGAGAAGCGTATGGATATTCTGTGAATTGCGAAAGCGAACTTCATGTTTTGCCGGATGGACATTAACGTCAACTTCGCCGGGTGGAAGTGTGAGGTGGATCAGTCCGGCAGGGTTCCTTCCTTTCAGGAGAAAACCGCGCAGCCCCTCTGTTACACCATGCACTACCATTCTGTCTTTTATGGCTCGGCCATTAACAAAAATGCGTAATTTAGCCGGCCCCATGGCTCCTTTTTCCGGAGGAATGAGGAACCCGGTGACTGTGGGCTCAGTTCCCTGGGATCTGATCGGAATAAAGGATTCTGGATACCGAAGTATCTGACCGAGCCGCTGCTCCTGTGACAGGGAATTGTTGAGGTGGAGGGTCTCTTTATCATTTAATCGCAGTATAAAAGTGATATGAGGTGCCCCAAGGGCGTAATTTTTTATTACTTCATCGATATGACCAAGTTCGGTGCGGGCGGTTTTTAGAAATTTACGTCTGGCCGGTGTGTTGCCAAAGAGGTTCCTGACCTCGAAGGAACTGCCATAACTGCACCCGGTGTCATGCACCTGCATCAGTTTACCATATTTTAAAACAACCTTTGTGCCAAGATCGTTTCCTTTGAGGCGGGAGATAATAGTCAGCTGAGAAACTGAGCCAATTGAGGGGATGGCTTCACCTCGAAAGCCAAGACTGGTAATGGCGCATAGATCCTCTTCCCTATGAATTTTAGAAGTACCGTGTCGTTCAATGCTCATAAGGATGTCATCTTCATCCATACCTTCGCCGTCATCGATCACTCGTATCAGGCGGGTTCCTCCTCCTTCGATATCAATTTCGATGCGGCTGGCATTTGCGTCAAGGCTGTTTTCCACCAACTCTTTTACAACGGAGGCAGGGCGTTCAACAACCTCACCTGCGGCAATCTGGTTTGCAAGTTGTTCCGGAAGGATACGGATTTTTGACATATCAAAAACTAATTATTGTTGATTGTTGAGACTGAAGTGTTACAGTTCGTTTTTTGTACTTTAGAGATTAGATATTCTCGTTTTTATTTTTTTTCTGCTTCTTTTCAGCCAAATACTACCATTACTTTTTAGACAGTGTCACCCCAAAAGAACAAAATAATCAAGAAGAGCACCGTCCGCAAGGTACGGATTCCCAGAAAGATTTATAATGAAAAACATATAACGGGTTTTCTCCTGCTGATATGTTTTTTTCAGACCTCTTTTTTAACCATATTGCTTTATATTCTATTCAGTTTACAGATTCCGGATATACGAAATGTGGCCAACTATCAGCCATCGGAGTCCACCGTGATCTATGATCGGTATGGTGAGATCATCGATCGTATGTTCGTTGAGAATAGAACAGTAGTACCGCTGTCATCAATGTCACCCCATTTACCCAAAGCCTTTGTTGCTGCAGAGGATGGCAGGTTTTTTGAACATCCCGGGCTTGATTTATTTTCAGTGTTTCGGGCTGCTGTAAATAATCTCCGTAAGGGAGGAGGAAAGGGGCAGGGGGGATCCACCATAACACAGCAGGTAGCGAAGTCACTCTTACTCACGCCTGAGAAGACCTATGTGAGAAAATTCAGAGAAGCCATACTCGCCTGGAGAATCGACAACCTTCTCGGTAAAGAAGAAATTCTTTTTATTTATCTGAATCAGATTTATCTGGGGGAGGGTGCATATGGAGTAGAGGCGGCGGCGCAGGTATATTTTGGCAAGAAGGCCTCTCAGTTAACCCTTGGCGAATGTGCCCTGCTGGCCGGGCTTCCTCAGGCCCCTAGCCGCTATTCCCTTTTCAAACATCTGGATCGTGCTGCGCAGCGTCAAAAATATGTTCTTAACAGAATGGCTGCTGATGGGTATATCAGCGATGTCGAGGCTAAGAAGTCATATGCTGCATCTGTTAAATTGACTAAGAGGCATCCGTTTAGGTCCGGGACTGGCAGCTATTATCTTGAGGTTGTGAAAAAACGAGCCCGCGCAGTGCTCGGGATGCCTCTGCAGAGAGCTGGTGCTCATATTTATACAAATCTTGACTCAGCTATGCAGGGCAAGGCTCGGGTTGCGGTACAGAACGGTGTTAAAGGGAGGACTCCCCGCCCTCAGGCCGCATTGGTCTGCCTTGAGACGACAACAGCTAAGGTTCGTGCTCTTGTGGGAGGTACCAGTTTCAGGAAATCACCTTTTGATAGAGCAACCCAGGCACGGAGGCCTGCAGGCTCAATTTTCAAGCCATTTGTTTACGGTGCAGCATTGAAAAATGGCTGGTCTTCCGAAAGTGTGATTTATGATTCGCCACTCTCAATACCTGGAAAGGGTGGAAAACAGTGGCGGCCGAAAAATTATTCCGGAACATATCATGGAGCCACAACACTGAGTAACGCTCTGGCACATTCCTATAATACTGCAGCGGTTCGTCTTCTGCAGAGAGTCGGGGTTAAAGAAGTTAAAAAATTTGCCAAAGGTGCGGGTATCAACTCAAAAATGAGCTCTGATCTGTCTCTTGCTCTGGGCACGACAGATGTCTCGCTTTTAGAAATGACCGGGGCGTATACTGTTTTTGCTGGAGATGGTACCAGTTATCCGCCTTCATTTATTGATAAAATAGTGCTGTCTGATAGTTCAGTTCACCGTTTTTCTGATGGTTGGCGTCGTCAAAAAATAATGAAAAACAGTGAATTGAAGCAGATGCAGTCAATGTTGTTCTCTGTAGTGAGCATTGGAACTGGAAAACGTGTAAGTTCTGTGCCGGGGGTAAGAGGAGGAAAGACTGGTACTTCTAATGACAATCGTGATGCCTGGTTTGTCGGGTACGATGGTCATTATACCACGGGCATCTGGGTGGGCAATGATCGTAATCAGAGCCTGGGTAAAGCTGGTAGCGGCGGCGCAACAGCCGCACCAATCTGGCGGGATTTTATGCTCTCCTTATAGAAAAAATGGAGTTGAAGCATTTACACTATGGTATTAATAATTCTGCAATACGTGTAACCTTGATAAGTGATTTCACCACTGTCAATCAGCTACCTCTACCAGACCATAATTAATCAGACAGCCGATGAAGAAAACCACTGTATCTCTATAGGGTTCTGTTGCCGGTGAAAAATCGGGGAAGGCACACGAATTTTCTATACTTTTTTCTCCTCAAGTACGCTTTATCCGGAAGAATCTTTCATTTTTGGAGCTTCCCAACGATCTCCAGGTAAATTACTCACCTAAAGCATCTTCTGAAAATGATGATTTAAATAACTCAACATTAGTAGGAGATATTTCAATTTTTGTCTTGGTTAACATCTAATATAGATATGTTGACTTTGAGATCTGAGCTTCAGAGTAATATCCACATGAGGTGAAAGTCAATCTCATTGAGATTCATTTTGCCTGTCTTAAGCTTCTTCCTCAATTTTGATACGAAAGTACTATTAGTTATCCAGATGCTTGGAAATGGAGTAACTTGTTCGAATGATTATCTGGAACCATCTTTCATTTCAAAGCACATTTTTTCGTTAGGCTATTCTTGATTTTCTAAAGATCCAAAACACCTTTTAAAGTTGCTAGGTTTTTGGGAATATTAACATTTACATTTATAGGAGTAGGGTAATCTTTAAGGATTGTATGAAACTGCAAAGATTTCCACTGGCCATTCTTATATCCTCCCCACTCTTTTCCTTAAAGTCTGGCAGTTACGCATCAGGGAGAAGGTTAATTTGTGATTTTTCCGAATTGGTTAAGATTGCCAATGGATCATGAATGGCGGAATGTTACCCGATTGGGAGTTGTAGATCAGAGAACTATGCACATCCTTGGACGAAACTTATGTTCTAAAAAACATTAGTCACAAAAAAACTTATCCTTTTAACTTAGTACGGTGCAATGGGGATTTTTTTGATCCGGAGTCAGTTTCTAAAATTGTCCACCTCGAGCCGGGCGGCATCCCTGTTAGAAATATAGAAATAGGTATTCCTGTCCAGACGGAAATTAATCTCACCTTCCGGCGTCGAATAGTGAGCAGACCGATCCTGCGAACCCTTCTGGCGGATGAGCACCTCGTTGTGCGGCTGCCATTGCAGTTCCATGGTTTGGTCGGGGAAGTACAGAACTGTCCTTATTATCTGGTTCCCTCCATAGACATCTAGCACCCTACAGCGGTAGCGGTAGGACTGACCATCAACCATCACCCCACAGACAGTTTCGAAGCTGTCCCCTTGCCCGTGCTTCTCTTTGTTACTCACCTGACTGCTCTCATTACAGTCGACGTTGCTGGTGTATACGATGGACGCATAGCGGCCGTCGGTTGTGCGAACGATTACGCACCTTCCGCTCAGGTTTTCACGCCAATAGCTATAGGAACTGCTGTCTGATTTGATGGTGTGAACCCAACTGTACCCGCGGCGCTCCACCTGACCTTCAGCGTTACCTCCT
>DAOVUU010000385.1 GCA_030632405.1 Desulfobulbaceae bacterium
GGAGACGACAATCACTCATGAAAGGACAACTAGATCGATTGGCAGAGCAAAAAGGGTTGTCTCGGGATGTATTTGAAATTGTAAATAAAACCAGGGCAGCCTCTTAGTTTCGTTTGTGGCAGAATAAACAGCGGTATTTTGGGGGATGTCCATCCGGTAATGGTACGTCTTTGCCATCATCATGACATTCTCCACAATATTTTTCCGCCTCTTTTTTCCCTTGTTTCGTTTGAAATTTGATATGATCTTCATCTTTTGGCAAGGCCGAGGTTGTCTCTTCTGGAGCACTCAATAAGAAAACCAGTATTCCTCCACAGATTAGTGCAAAAATGCTGTTCATAACCCACAGTTTTTTTCTGTTTTTTTTGTCCATTGTTTCTGTTTCTCCATTATCCTGACGTAAGAACTATTTCAAAGTACCCTCAGGGTAGTTCTATAAAAATCAGTTGGCCATTTCAATCCTATTAAATGGGATTAGCCCTGTTCGCAGGCAAAAAATGATAAGTTCAGCCATGACGGTCCCTGCAAAACGATTTCTTCCTGTCATTAAAGCCATTGTTAAATGTTTTTTATGTATTGCTAATAGTCTTGAAAATTCAGCCAGCGGGCTATCCGGTGATGATATATATTGTGCAATTGCACTTCCGGAGATTATTGCAGGGTAGATTCCCTCTCCGGTCAACCCGGATACAAGCCCGGCTGCTTCACCTGCAAGAAAAACATTTCCTTTAAATCGCCATCCTCGGTAATCAAAATTAATAATTTCTGCAGTTGGTGTACCCTTATCAATACCAAAACCTGCCTTTTTTGCCCATTGCAGCAGGTTTTGTTTTAACAGGGCCGGCTGTATAACTTTAGTGTTGGCATAGGCCCCAATGGAGGCTGTATCTGCATGGGGAAAGACCCATGCATATCCATTTGCGAAGAGATTACCGTCAAAATGCCACTGCATTTTTGAGAATTCACCAGGTATCTGGTAATTAATGCCGACGCCGGTTAAATCAACCGGAATACCCAGATGTCTTCTGACAAGAGAAGACGCACCATCAGCACCAACTAGATAATTGTATTTAATTTTCTCTACAGAACCTGTATCTCTGTATGAAAGGGTAATTTCACTTCTGTCAGTGTCTACGGTTTTTAAAAGACAGGATGTACGTATTTCTGCTCCGGAATTTTCTACTATACCGGCCATATATTGGCCGAGTTTCTGTCGGTTAACTGTTGCTATAATAGGGGTTTTAGCAGTTATTTTTGCCCGTTGAAATTTAGAAAAAAGGTGTTGTGAAGGAAATGTTTTTTCAGCTGAGAATCCGGGAAGCTTTTGAATAAGCCCGTTCCATGTTATGCCCCCTGCGCAAACTTTTTTTCCAATATTTCTTTTACGCTCAATGACAAGAGTCCGCATTCCTCTATCAGCAGCCGTTCTGGCACAGGCAAGGCCTGCTGGACCTCCGCCGACGATAATAATATCATATGCCATAAATCAGACTTTTTAAAAAATGAGTTAACACACCGTTAGCACAATAAAACGGTGTTGTCCCTAGTAAAATAAGCTAAGTGTTTTTTGACCGGAGGCTAGCCCGACAAATATCCAACTCTTCGAAATAAGCTGTAGATTGGTGGTAATCAGAAAAAATTATATGGACAGAACATCTGCAATTACCCCTCTATCAAGGTTGCCAGGAGATATTCCCTGTTGAGACGGGCAATATTGCGAATGGAAATACCTTTAGGACAGACTGCCTCACACTCCTTGGCATTAGTGCAGTTACCAAACCCTTCTTTATCCATCTGTGCAACCATGGCAAGTGCGCGTTGCTGTCGTTCCGCCTGCCCCTGAGGCAGGAGCGCTAATTGAGATATTTTTGCGCTTGTAAATAACATCGCAGCTCCATTTGGGCAGCTTGCGACGCAGGCTCCGCACCCGATACATGCGGCAGCATCCATTGCGAGTTCAGCCTTGTGTGATGGGATAGGAAGACTGTTACCATCGGCTGTACCTCCAGTATTTACAGAGACATATCCACCGGACTGAATAATTCTGTCAAGGGATGATCTGTCCACTAAAAGATCTTTTTTCACTGGAAAAGCTCGCGACCGAAATGGTTCAATAACGATGGTATCTCCGCTTGAAAAATTGCGCATATGGAGCTGGCAGAGGGTGACTTCTTTCTCAGGTCCATGTGCGATCCCATTCACGACGGTACCGCACATGCCACAAATACCTTCCCGGCAGTCATGATCAAAAGCGACAGGATCCCTACCCTCCTTTGTTAATTTTTCATTTAAAATATCCAGCATTTCAAGAAAAGACATATCGGTATGAACATTATCCAGTGGGTAAGTTTCCATATTCCCGAGGCTGTCACTGTTCGCTTGTCGCCAGATCTTCAATGTCAGGTTAATGCTGCTCATTATGTTTTTACCTTAAAATTTCAATTTAAAGATCCACTGAAGAAGGACCTATTTATAACTTCTCTGACTTGGTTTTACAAATTCGAACACCAGCTCTTCCTTGTGCATTTTCGGAGACTCTAAAGGGGCTGTATGCTCCCAGACGGCGACATGAGTGAAGTTTTCGTCGTCTCGCTTGGCCTCATTTTCTTCAGTTTGACTCTCCTCCCTTAAATGACAACCACAGGATTCTTCTCTTGCAAGGGCATCGTGGATCATTATCTCAGCAAATTCCAGGAAGTCTGCCACTCGTCCGGCCCGTTCGAGAGATTGATTTAAATCTTTACCGGTGCCGGGAATATAAACATAATCCCAAAATTTATTAATCAGGTCAGGCAGCTCCTCAAGGGCTTTTTCCAGGTCTTCTTTGTTACGGGACATGCCACAATGGTCCCACATTAAATGGCCGAGTTCTTTATGTATTTCATCAACAGTAAGTTTACCGGAGGGGCCATCGACACTGTTCTTCAACAGTTTATCGATCCTGCTCTCTACCTCTCTCCGGGAATCCTCGAATGGCACTTCGGTTCCCATCACTTTTTCCAGGGAGTGAGTACCCAGATAGTGGGCAACTGAAGTGGCAATTATAAAATAGCCATCGGCCAATCCCTGCATTAGAGCACTCGCTCCAAGGCGGTTCGCACCGTGGTCAGAAAAATTACATTCCCCAATCGCAAAAAGCCCGGGGATTGTTGTCATCAGGTCATAATCAAC
>DAOVUU010000275.1 GCA_030632405.1 Desulfobulbaceae bacterium
GGAACTGAACATCTATATCTCAGAAACACAGAAAAAGGAACTGGAGATGCCGCTTTCACTGAGCTCTGCGGCCTTACTCGCACTCTTTCTAGGCATTGATCACTCGGACAAAGGAATGTACGCTGATGCCGCCCAAATGTATAATCGGGCCATTACCGAAGATCCGGGACTGCAGTTAGCTCAAGAATCCCTGCAGGAACTGAAAAATATGGGGCTGATATCAAACAAAGACATTTCTCGTGTTGAACCAAAACCTGAAGAAGTCATAGCAGAAAGTAGTTCCGGCTGGGGAACCGCCATTGGTATCGGTCTGGGCCTTGCTGCAATAGGCGGTGCAGCAGCACTCATCGGTTCATCCGGTTCAAGCTCAGATGATAATAACGTAGCTCCGGTAGACCCGGTAGTTCCAGTAGACCCGGAACCGCCAGTAGCAAGCACTGAGAAGAGCAGTGTTACGTGTGTATCTGATAGAATTGTTTTTTCATTTTCAGAAACGATGAACACAAAATCCGGTCATGTTACGCTTAACCCTAGCGCGGTACATATTGACGGGCAGGGGTGGAGCGGCCAGGACTACTATGTAATCATAGAGAATGGTACTTCTGAGTGCTTATCTATATTTTACGAAACTAACACACTTATAATGACTTTGAATGGTTTTGTCTCATCATCCGGTATAGGGTTAAGTGGTCCAACCTTTTTTGAATTTGATGTCAACTAAAAACAGCTCCTTTTACCGGGCCTGTAAATCGACAGGGGGGAGCATCTTAAAGGCAGCTCTCCCCCCGCCCCTACATCAATTGTGCAGCCGCATCTTCAGCGGCTTTCAGCCACCCGGAGATATCCGCTGCCGCTGTTGTTTGCTCTGCTGCTTTAATAACCACCCCCGACGCAACCTCTATCATACGTAAATCAATTCGGAGCTGCTCGCCAGCCAGCTGATAACCGCCGAAGACCATCAGTTGTGCACCGAGAATCTGGCCAACTTTAAGACGGCTTGATTCACTGGCCAACTCAGAGCTGCCAATACTGAGCTCTTCCAGAGCGAGAAGAAGCTTCTGCCGTTCAACCAGTTCATAACCTCCTTTTATCTTCAGGGTTTCGATTATTTTTGCAGTCAGAAATTCCTGCATATCAGAAAGTAAGGGATGACTGGTAACACTGAGGTCTTCCAGGTCCCACACCGCAACAATGGAACCAGCGCCATATCCCATCACTTCATACGGTGCCTGTTCCGCTGCACAGGAGGGCAAAAACAGCAGCAGAAAAAGTAGAATTTTTATTTTTGTCTCTCTCATCATCCACTCTCTGTCCCGGCAAAAACTCCTGCCACTTCCTGGATTTTATCATCTGTCTGCAGCGGCCTGTTCTGCTCAACAATCCTGACCGAACACATATCAGGTTCAACTCGAACAACCTCAATTTTACCAATCTGTGCCGGCAGCCCCTTCATAACCTTTCCTTTATATTTTATTGCCTTACCCTCCTCTAATACTTCGAAGAGTGTTCCTAAAACAACGCCCTGATTAGAACCAAGATTTATTATTGCCCCATCACCCTCTGCCTGCACGATAAAGCCTTTTAATGGATATTTAGTCACAACAGTCTGCAGTATCTGTCTGTTGAGATATTGGATCTCCTCATCAAGATTCATGGCACCGGGTGCAAGTTTACGGGTCAAGACCTTTGGAATTGCTGTTGTCTCCGAATCGATTAGCCGCAGACTCAGCAAAGAAGAGTCGGCTAGATGGAGTAAGGAACCGGTTGCAACAATTTTCGCGGCCAGAATTCGACCCAGTTTTAAAGCAGTATTGGGATCTGCAAGATCTGAAGTACCAAGGTTCAACTCCTCCAGAAGACGATCCATGATAATCCTTTCAACAACCTGAACTCTTCCTGTCTGGTTGAGCATCTCCGTAAGTTGGGCAGTCATCACACTGGAAATCCCGTCACGGGCAGCAAGCCCCCCTTTTTCCTGAAAATCGATAAAAGTCACTATCATTGGTCTGGAAGTCCACCTATCTTCTTTATTAAAAAAAGAAAATGGTTTGGATTGTTTTCGAAACCTGTCGGCAAGTTCCTTTACCAGTCTGTCAACCCGCTCTTTCTCTGCAATATTTTTTTTCAGGTTTATCAACTCCTGGGTTTTACGAGCCAGAATCTCCGAATAGGTATCGTTTTTATTCACCTTCATCGCATTCTGAAATGCAGCAAGAGCCTGCTCGAGATCCCCTTCTTTCTGGTATGTCACACCTTTATTTGACATTGCCACCAGATTATGGGGGTCAAAATCTATTGCCTGATCATAATGGATCCGGGCCTGATCGTAATTACCAAGATTTGCCTGCAACCTGCCGTATTGATTATGTGCATAGGCTTTCTGAAAAGAGATCCCGTCACTCTTGGCTACAGCTTTCTCATACTCTTCTGTGGCTGCTTCTTCTTTATTCTGACTGTAGAGATAATCACCTTTGAGAACATTTACATAACCACGCTCCGGCGCCTGTTCTTCAACAGCTTCTGCAATTTCCAGTGCCTGGGTAGGATTACCCTTCTCAAAGTTCATTTTGACCAGCCCCTCCATACCGGAAATCTTTGCCTCACCGGATTGACCGGCCAGGTCCATAAAAACATCCTCTGCTTCCTCCTTCCTGTCTGCTTTAAGGGCTGCATACCCGTATAATGTCTTTGCCTCAAAATTATCCGGGTTCTTTTCCTGAATTTCTTTTGCCAGGGCGAGCGCCACCGGTGCTTCGTCCCGCTGCAGTTCCCTTTCGGCAAGGGCCAGAAGCATTTTCTCAGTTGTCTGTCCAACACCCTGGAAATAATCAATGATTTTTAACTCCGGGCCAAGAATATAGATTGTCGGGAGAATAAATTCGGCATCATACTTTGCACTGACATCTTTATTATCGATCATCACGGGAAAACCGGCATCGTGCTCAACGATAAAATCCGAGACCTTATTCTTTGTTGATTTGGTGATACCCCATACCAGTAGATCCGCTGCCGGAAACTGGTTAAGCAATTTGTTCAGGCTTAACAACCCCTCCTGACTGGACGATGATTCAGTGTCAAAAAAATAAAGAATAATGAGTGAGTTATCCTCCATTGATGATAACTTGTGCATGCGGCCATACACATCTTCCAGTACAAAATGGGGAGCCTCATCCCCCGGTTCATACTGGGCAAACACAGCACCCACGTTGCTGATAGCAATAGCTGCAAATAGAGATAGACAAATTACAATTCTACCAATAGTTCTCATGTTTCACTCCCGGCTATTATTTTCTGCGAAAATCAATTTGAACAATGAGCTCATCAAATCAAGGTTTCAATTTTCGTTGCTGGCTAAATCAACCATTTTTAACTATTATTCAGGAAGCAGGCGTATTGACAGCGGTATTTTGCCGCCCTTACTGAGATCAAGCTGTGCTTTCCAGTCACCGTGTCCCTGCAGCTGAAACATTATTTCATGTTTTACAGCACTCACTTCAAATTCGAAGGGAGTTTTACCGATGTAATCGCCATCAATGAAAATGCTTGCACCCTTTGGACGGCTATTCATTTTCAATGTTGCCATTAATTGTACCGGTTTTTTTTCTGGTATAAGCGAAGCTAAGACCACTTCCTCCTTGTGCTGCTTCTCCACTGCATCCGCTTCTCCGCCATCTATTGTTTTTTCAACAACAGGCTTCGTAATCTTTGTCAACACCGCTTCTTCTTTGCCTGTTTTTTTGACAGGAAGCCTGGTACTCTTTGCTGTCACCACTGCTTGATCAATTTTATCGGTTTTGGCTGGTTCTTCTGGTATAGAACCAGATGAAACATGATCTTCTTTTAGTTTCCATCCCTCGGGAATAGAACCGTACTCCGCTTTTTTCTGAATATCCCCCGCTGCACTTTTTCCATCAACTTTATTCTGCTCAAGACCCGGTTGTTGGAAAATTGAATCATCAGATGACTTTTGCGGCTCAAATGCAGGGTTTAAAAATATTCCAGCATTGTCGTCCAGAGCCGTATCTACAGAAAGTTCTTTTCTGGTGACTTCCGGTGCAATTTCCTTTAGTTCCACCCTGGTTGGTATCCTGACAACCGGCTCCGCTGATTTCACCGGGTGACTAAAGTCGTCAATATTTATGATACTGATTTTTTTCTTCTCTTTTTCCAAACCAATATGTTCTATAACTACAGGTGATTGTTGTTCCTCAGATAGTGTCATGTCGATATCTTTCAGATCCGTTTCTCCACTTTCAAGTATCTTTTCAGTAGAAGGCTTTGTATGCTCTGCACCTCCTCCATCAACCTCTTCCAGCTCAAGACCGGGCTGTTTATAAATCAACTCTTCAGATTCTCCAGGTTCCTCAAGCTTCACGGCAGGAGGCATATCTGCAATGATTTCCAGACTGCTCTTTTTCTTCTCTTTGGTCAGGCTGATATATTCTATACTCTCAGCCTGCTGCCCTGCCGGGACCA
>DAOVUU010000057.1 GCA_030632405.1 Desulfobulbaceae bacterium
CCTGGTGATAGAGTCACAATAGAACTTTCTCCCTATGACTTGACCAGGGGGCGGGTAACATTTCGGGCGAAGAACGCCAAAAAGAACAAATAGAGTCCGTTTATCATGAAAGTACGCGCATCAGTAAAAAAAATATGCAGTGACTGCAAGATATATAAGCGTAAAGGTGTTGTACGCGTATCTTGTAAGGTAAAGAAACATAAACAGAGGCAGGGATAGACTGGTTTAACCATTTTTAATTACCTACTTCTTCTAAGGAGATAGATTGTGGCACGTATATCAGGAATAGATCTTCCGAAAAATAAACATATTGATCGGGCACTTACTTACATACATGGTATTGGGCTGACATCCGCTCGCAAAATTCTTGATGATGTCGATTTACCTTATACTATGAACAGTGATGATCTTAACGGTGATGATGTAAACCGGATTAGAAAGGTTATCGAAGGGGAGTATACAGTAGAGGGTGATCGACGGCGTGAAGTTTCAATGGACATAAAGAGACTCACTGATTCAGGCTGTTATCGTGGCCGTCGTCATCGATTAGGATTACCTTGTCGTGGACAGAAAACAAAGACGAACGCCCGTACCAGAAAAGGGCCGCGTCGAGGGGCCGCTCGTCGGAAATAGTTGAATTTAATACAGGTGTAAGATATGGCTGTAGCAAAGAAAAAAAAGGTAAAAAAGAATATTCCAGAGGGAATTGTTTTTATCTACTCTACTTTTAATAATACGATTGTAACAATTTCTGACAGGCAGGGCAATGTTGTTGCATGGTGTAGTGCCGGTGTTTTGGGATTTAAAGGATCTCGTAAGAGCACGCCATTTGCGGCTCAAAATGCACTTGCTGATGCTGCCAAAAAAGCTGCTGATTGCGGGATGCGTAAAGTGGAGGTGAGGGTAAAGGGGCCTGGACCAGGTAGAGAGGCGGCTTTACGGGCGCTCATCACTACCGGATTTGAGGTTAGTCGTATCTATGATATTACTCCAATTCCTCACAATGGGTGTAAACCTCCCAAACGTCGTCGCGTATAGTATCGGAAAAATAAAAGCTATTTAAAAAAATTGAATGGAGGCCAAAGTTGGCTAGAAATATTGGTGCTGCCTGTCGTAGTTGCAGGCGGGAAGGTTTGAAATTATATCTAAAGGGTGACCGCTGTTACTCCGACAAATGCTCCTATGAACGTCGAGCTTTCGGGCCGGGGCAGCACGGACAGGCAAGATTTAAAAAGCTTTCAAACTACGCTATACAGCTCAGGGAAAAGCAGAAAGTAAAAAGTATGTATGGCATGCTTGAAGGCCAGTTTCGGCTTTATTTTCAAAGAGCAGACCTGCAAAAAGGTGTTACGGGTGAAAACCTGCTGATACTGCTGGAAAGACGACTTGATAACGCCGTTTTTCGTTTAGGATTTGCCTCTTCGAGAGGGCAGGCGAGACAGTTTGTTCGTCACAAGCATATTCTTGTTAACGGAAAAAAAGTTGATATCCCATCTTTTCTTCTCTCTGTTGGCGATACTGTTACGTTGAAGGAAAAGAGCCGGGCGAATGTCGGTATTAGCGATAACCTTGAGGCTGTAGCTCGCCGTGGTGTCCCAAGTTGGATAGAACTTGATAAGGACAATTTTAAGGCAACAGTTAAGGCTCTTCCGAACAGGGAAGAGATTACCATGCCTATCCAGGAACAGCTTATAGTAGAACTTTACTCAAAGTAGTGTGAAGATGCCGAATAAATTGTGCCAGGCGCTAGATCGTTGTAGTTATTTTTTATCGACTGAGTTTGGCTGAAGATCTTTATACTTTTACATTTTATAAAGATCGATATTTTTAAAGTAAGAAGATACGCAGGAAAGGTAATTTATGACTCAAGATGCCGACGAAAAAATACCATTTTACAGAAATTGGCACGAGCTTATTAAACCAGAGAAGCTGGAAGTTGACAGGGCTAAACATTCTGAGTCTTATGGAAAGTTTATCTGCCAACCGCTCGAAAGAGGATTTGCAATAACCATTGGTAATTCGTTGCGAAGAATTCTCTTGTCTTCTATCCAGGGTGCTGCAATAACCACCATAAAGATAGAAGGAGCTTTACACGAGTTTACCTCCATGAAAGATATTATGGAAGACGTAAGTGAGATAATCCTTAATATAAAGACAGTAAGGATTAAACTTCTTTCAGGAGATTCTCAAAAAGTTTCAATTGAAAAGAGTGGGCCTGGTACAGTTACAGCTGCAGATATAGATGATAATGGATTTGTCGAAGTTATGAACAAAGATCAGATTATCTGTACTCTCACAGGAGACACAACGTTTAGAGCTGAGCTGACAGTTGAATGGGGGAAGGGGTACCAGCCTGCAGAGATGCAGGACAAGGAAAACCTTGCTATTGGACAGATCCCAATTGACGCAATTTTCACTCCCATTAAGAAAATTCAATATGTTACTTCCCAGGCTCGGGTCGGCCAGCAGACCGACTATGATAAGATAACCATGGAAATTGAAACAGATGGGAGTCTGAGACCTGAGAGTGCTTTGGCGTATGCCGCAAAAATATTAAAAGAGCAGCTGACTGTCTTTATTGATTTCGATGAAGAAGAGGCTGAACCAGAGATTACCGAGGACGCCAGAAAAGAAATAGAACCGGCTAATCCATATCTGGATAAACCGGTTGAGGACCTTGAGCTTTCAGTTAGATCCGCAAACTGTTTGAAAAATGCTGACATCCATTTTATTGGAGATCTCGCACAGAAGACAGATCAGGAAATGTTGAAAACTAAAAATTTCGGTCGTAAATCCCTGAATGAGATTAAAGCACTGCTTTCTGAGATGGACCTCACTCTTGGTATGAAATTTGATAATTGGACACCACCTGATATTAAAGAAACTGATGATCAGCAGATTTAAATGCTGTTGACCAAAGTTAACTGGAAAAATAAATACCAATAAAATTGGTTTCTAGCAGTTGCTGAGGATAGTGAGATGAGACATAAAATATCTGCAAGAAAGTTGGGACGCACCAGTTCACATAGAGAGGCGATGTTCCGGAATATGGTAACATCTCTTTTTGAGCATGAACGAATTGTTACTACAAAAGAAAAAGCCAAAGAACTCAGACCGATTGCCGAGAAGATGATCACTCTGGCTAAGCGGGGAGATCTGCATGCACGACGTCAGGCTCTCAGTTACATCAGAAGCAAGGATGTCGTGGAGAAGCTTTTCACCGATATACAGGAGCAGTTTGCAGAGAGGAAAGGTGGCTACACGCGTATTTTGCAAACCGGCGTTAGAAAGGGTGATAATGCTTCAATGGCCATCATTGAACTTGTAGGTTATGAAGAGCAACTTGACCTGGATGAGGACGAAAGTTAGTTATCCGCACTCATGTTTTGACTTGAAGCTGGCTGGGACTCCGTTTCCAGCCAGCTTTTTTTTTCTTTTTTGTTCCTTGGGAGGTTTTGAGGTATGACGAGTATCAAAAAAGAATTTCCCGAAGGAATGGTTCCTCTGGAGAATTCAAGTTTTACCTTTGAATGTCACCCTGGAGTCTCATGTTTCACAAGTTGCTGTAAAGATGTAGACTTGACACTCTATCCATATGATATAATAAGATTAAAAAATGCACTTCATGAGGATTCTGAAGCCTTTATGAGGGCACATACGTATCTTGTCCGGGGTGACAACCCATTTTTTCCAGCAGTCAAGCTAAGGCTCTGTGATGACAGAGAAAAAACGTGCCCATTTTTAAAGGTTCAGGGATGTTCTGTTTATAATGACAGGCCATCAGCATGTCGCACATATCCACTTGAGAGAGCTGTTGATCGACGTAGCGTAAAAGGGGTCGCCGGGGAATTTTATTTTTTGACCAGGCATGATTACTGCCTTGGACATCAGGAGGAAAAGGCATTTAAGGTTGATACCTGGGTCAGAAACCAGAGATTGATCGAATACAATACAATGAATGCGCTGTGGGTTGAGATTGATACCTTGTTTGGTACAAATCCGTGGAAAGGTGAAGGTGAAGGAGGCGAAAAACAGCAACTCGCTTTCATGGTATGTTATAATATCGATGGTTTCCGCCGATTTGTCGAAGAATACGGTCTACTAAAACAATTTAAAATAGAGAGCGATTTCAAAAAGAGGATTGCAAAAGAGGATGGGGAGCTTCTGAAATTTGGTTTTGAATGGCTCAAGATCGTTTTTGCCGGTAAGTCATCACTTATAGCGAAGTAAATTTCAGAAGAGTTGCATAATATGAGCTCTCATGTTAAAAGGTAGTGTTATTTTTTCACAAGTCAGTTCAATGGTGGATTGACAATTTAATAAAACACACATCTTCAATTGAAACTGGTGTCATTGGCCCATTAATAACGGTTCTATGATTTAAGAAGATGGAGGAAAAACCAGTATCGGAGAAAATTATGGCAAATGTTACTGTAAGGGATATGCTTCAGGCCGGTCTTCACTTTGGGCATCAAACCAGACGTTGGAACCCGAAGATGAAACCATATATATACGGTCCCCGTAATGGAATATACATTGTCAATCTTGACCTGACCAAGCGTCTTTTTGACAAGGCATGTGACTTTATCAGCAATGAGGTGAAAGACGGTGGATCAGTTCTGTTTGTTGGTACCAAGAGGCAGGCGCAATCCATAATCAATGAAGAAGCCAAGCGGTGTGGCATGTTTTATGTTGACCACCGATGGCTAGGCGGCATGCTCACAAATTTTCAAACGATTAAAAACTCTATTGAAAGGCTCAAGTCTATAGAATCAATGCAGGCAGATGGTTCGATTAATCGTTTTCCTAAAAAAGAAATTCTCCTCATGGAAAAGGAGAGAATCAAGCTTGAGCGTAATGTCGGTGGTATCAAGGATATGCGTAGTTTGCCAACTGTCCTGTTTGTAGTTGACCCCAGAAAGGAGTCTATTGCAATCAACGAGGCTACAAAACTGAATATTCCAGTAGTTGCTATAACTGATACAAACTGTGATCCCGATAATGTGGATTTTATCATCCCCGGCAATGATGATGCTATCAGATCTATTCGTTTGATCAGTAATCATATAGCAGAGTCAGTTCTGGCCGGTCAGGCAATGAAGGATGGCGAAGAGGCTTCTGAGGAGGCTGTTGCTGCTGCAATGGCTGACAGTGGAAGTGAAATGGAAGGGGAGGAGCCCGTGGAAACAGAAATCGCGTCTGTAGAAGTAGAAAAGACGCCTGTTGAAAACGGAGAATAAATACTCATTCGATAGTGCTATTAAGTGGTTTCGAAATTATGCACTCGTTTTTAGAAACAGGCATAGGGTAAGCAGTTTGTGAAATTCTGCAGAGGGGTATCCAGGGCAGGTTCCCTGGTTCGCTTTTGAGAAATAAGGTGTTACGACTGAAAAAGGGGCTGTCTTCTGACCGCCCCTTTTTACTGTAAAATAATATAATAAGCAAAACGATTATTAAAGGAGATTTACCATGCAGATAACAAGCAAGATGGTAAAAGACCTGAGGGATAAAACAGCCGCAGGTATGATGGATTGCAAGAAGGCCCTTACTGAAACAGATGGGGATATGGAAAAAGCAGTGGATCTTTTGAGGCAGAAAGGACTTGCTGTCGCAGCTAAGCGTGCCGGGAGAGCTACCAGTGAAGGCGTTATTGAGACGTATATACACGCAGGTGGCAATCTTGGCGTCATGGTAGAACTTGGTTGTGAGACTGATTTTGTCGCTAAGAATGACGACTTCCGTGCGTTCGGGCGTGATATCGCAATGCATATAGCCGCTATAAATCCCATCGCGGTGACCAGAGAAGAAATTCCTGGCGAGGTGATTGCCCGCGAGAAAGAAATTTATGTACAGCAGGCACTGGACTCCGGTAAACCCGAGGCAATTGTTGAGAAAATGGTGACAGGGAAGGTTGAAAAGTTTATCTCAGAAATCTGTCTTCTAGAACAGCAATATGTTAAAAACCCTGAACTTACAGTACAGGATTTGCTTAATGAACTGGTTGGTAAAATGGGAGAAATTATTTCTATCAAACGGTTTGCAAGATTTCAGGTAGGTGTAGAGTAGCAATGGTTCTAATGCGGTTCAATTGAGATCGCCTGCATCCATTTCCTGTCGTTATTGTTGCCCTCTTCAAATCAAGGATAGTGATATGACCGTAAAATATAAACGGCTGCTGCTTAAACTCAGTGGTGAGGCATTAATGGGAGAAGATTCGTACGGCATCAATCCCAAGGTGCTCGATTTTGTTGCCAGTGAAGTTAAAGAGGTAGTTGCCGAAGGTATTGAGCTTGGTATTGTTATAGGTGCGGGCAATATCTTCAGAGGTGTCGCCGGGGCGAGCAAGGGAATGGATAGAACCACTGCAGATAACATGGGAATGCTCGCTACTGTTATGAACAGTCTGGCAATGCAGGATGCCCTTGAGCGGAATGGCATTATAACTCGGGTGTTGTCTGCGATTCCCATGCAGTCGGTCTCAGAGCCCTATATAAGAAGGCGGGCTACCAGGCATCTTGAAAAAGGCAGGGTTGTGATTTTTGCGGCAGGTACCGGAAATCCCTATTTCACTACCGACTCCGCTGCGGTGCTGAGAGCTTTGGAGATTGATGCTCAAATTGTAATTAAAGCTACTAAAGTAGATGGTGTATATGATAAAGATCCTGTTATGAATAACGATGCAGTAAAATATGATCGCCTCTCCTATGATGTTGTTTTGCAGAAGGGGTTGAGAGTTATGGATGCTGCCGGCATTGCCCTTGCCCGCGAAGATGGTTTACCAATTATGGTACTGGATATGGGGGTATCGGGAAATATCAGACGGGCTGCATTTGGGGAACCGGTAGGCACGCTTATTACTGAATAAATTGTAACTATTCAACGTAATCGCAAGAAATATAAAAAAGCATGGAATGTAACTGTTCAGAGTGCCTTAGATTCGTTCATTCGGGACTGTGAAGCGTACTTATGTTACTCGAGCAGACCAGGATGGACGAAGGTGAGGTGCTCTGAATAGTTACAATAAATTAAAGGTTGAGCTACTATTCTGAAGAGAGGGTGTATCATGAGTGAAGTAATTTTGGTAATGTCTGACAAAATGGAAAAAAGTGTTGAATCCTTTAAAAAAGAACTCTCCAAAGTGAGAACCGGGAGGGCGTCTATATCTATACTGGATGATATATCGGTCGACGCTTATGGTAGTGGTATGCCTCTTAATCAGGTGTGTACGCTTACTATTCCAGAAAGTAGGCTTATCGCTGTTCAACCCTGGGATCCGCAGATGCTGCCAGCCATTGAAAAGGCAATTTTAAAGTCCGACGTTGGGTTGACTCCTGCCAATGATGGTAAGATTATACGCCTTAACATCCCGCAATTGACCGAAGAACGAAGAAAAGAACTTGTAAAGTCGGTAAAAAAAACTGCAGAAGAGTTCAGGGTAGCCATTCGAAATATACGAAGGGAAGCTATAGACGCTCTGAAGAAGCAGAAGAAGGATAAGGAAATATCTGAAGATGAGATGTTTAAGTCTCAAGATGAAGCTCAGGCTGAAACCGACACGTATATCAAAAAAATAGACAATATTACAGGTTCTAAGGAAAAAGAGGTGATGGAGGTTTGATGGCGTCGTAAAAACGCTTCATCCGGAGTCTCACAGGTTCGCTTACCTGCTTTGTCGGTCACCCTGAAATGATGGCCATCCCGAGGATACTTTTTTAACCCGGGTTTCATTGTTCTCCAGACATCATCATTAGAATATTCGATGTACGCCTTTGGGGTCAACAGTCGGACTCCGCCATTAATGACACAAAATGCACTTCTTGATAAACGCTGCCATTTAAAGTGGAAATATGTGGGGTCTTGGTTGAATTATGATTCACACTGATGCTATTGATTTAGAACGTCTGCCACGCCACGTTGCAATTATTATGGACGGGAATGGTAGATGGGCCAAGAGAAAGAGAAAGCCACGATTGTTCGGACATAAAGCCGGGGCTGATTCTGTTCGGGATATTGTCGAAATATCCAGAGAGATAGGTGTAAAATATCTCACCCTTTATGCCTTCTCATCAGAAAACTGGAACAGGCCCCCCCATGAGGTAAGTGGCTTGATGTCCATATTAAAAAGATATCTTGAGTCAGAACTGCCCCGAATGCAGAAAAATGATATTCGGTTGATGTCAATTGGAGATCGAGACAAACTACCTGAACCTGTTCGAGAAACTCTTGAAAATGTAATTCAGAAAACTTCTGCCAACTCCCAGTTGATTCTCAATCTAGCCCTGAGCTACGGGGCACGAGATGAAATTGTGCGCGCAATAAAGGCGGTGGCTCGCGAGTGTCTTGCAGGAGAACGTGAGATTGACACGATAACCGGCGAAGTTGTGAATAACCATCTTGACACTGCCAGTTTACCAGATCCCGATCTCCTTATCAGGACAGGCGGTGAGTCCAGATTATCAAATTTTATGTTGTGGCAGGTGTCCTATTCAGAGATATATTTTACTGATGTTATGTGGCCTGAATTTCGTAAAGATATGTTTCTGCAGGCACTTTCCGAATATCAGTCCAGAGAGAGGCGATTTGGTCGTACTGGAGAACAACTGCACATCGAGTAGATTATGAAACGTATTATACCAGGGCTTTTAATTGCCGGTTTCTGGCTTTTGCTTCTGCTGAAAGGGCCAGTACTGCTTTTTAGTATAGTTATGATACTGGTTGTTCTCGCCGGCAGTGACGAATATGTAAAGATGGTATCCGGAGGGACAGAAAAGGGTGTTGAAAGACTGTTTTTAGATTTTATAGTGGCATTACCCGTCGTTGGTATCTGTATTTTCCCAAACATTTCCGTGTTGCCGCTTTTCATCCTTATTTCGTTTTTTGGCCTCACCGGATACTTCTTCATTAAATATAAATTTTTTGAGGACAATTACCACCGTTTTTGTCGTTTAGTTTTTGGTCTGATTTTCATTGGTTTACTCGGTGCCCATTTTATTCTTCTTCGACATCTACCTGAAGGTGGTACCTGGCTGATCGTTGTTTCTGCTATTACTGCCTGTTCTGACAGTGGGGCCTATTTTGTCGGCCGCGCCTTTGGGAAACATAAACTCTGTCCCTCCATAAGTCCAAACAAGACGATAGAAGGTGCTGTTGGTGGGGTTGGTGCGGGGCTGCTGGGAGCGGTATTCTTTGCGTTTCTGCTTCTGCCTGTTGTCCATTGGCCTTTTCTTCTGTTTTCCGCCGTACTTCTGGGTGGTGTGGGAATTGCGGGTGATCTTACCGAGTCGATTGTTAAACGGGGTACAGGGACAAA
>DAOVUU010000125.1 GCA_030632405.1 Desulfobulbaceae bacterium
CCTGGTTGCAATATCAATCTCTCGGGTAATCTTCAGGAAACGGACAACATTTCTGTCGAACATATCCTGTTGTTGATTGAACGAGCACTGAAAAAATGATGGCGTCGTAAAAAATTCGATCTACTGCGTTGTAGGTTTTTTACAGACACTCGACATACCTCATGTATTGTCGAGTACCTGTAAAAAACACTACGCCTTGTATATCAAACTTCTCGAAGTCTGCGCTTATCGGACTTAGCCATCTAAGGCTTTGATTAACCTTTTTACGAGTTTGTCAAGAAATTAAGGTATAAATATGCGTGCTGTTATTCAACGTGTCAGTAAAGCGTCTGTTCGAGTAAATGGCAGAACTACAGGGCAAATTGATCATGGACTGGTAGTACTCCTTGGTATCCGTGCGGATGATTCTGTGAAAGATCTGCAGTGGCTGGCCGATAAAACAGTTCACCTTCGCATTTTTGATGATGATGACGGGAAAATGAACATTTCTCTTGCAGACATTGGTGGTGAAATGCTTATCATCTCACAATTCACTTTATATGGCGATTGCCGTAAAGGGAGACGCCCCGGCTACTCGACTAGCGCACCACCCGAAATTGCGGAGCCGCTCTATCAACAATTCATTGAGGAAGTAAAGAATCACCGGATCAAGGTTGCAACAGGAACCTTCCGGGCATCAATGGAGATAGCGCTTGTTAACGATGGTCCGGTTACGCTATTGCTGGATTCAGAAAAAACTTTTTAAAACATACATCCTATTAATCTATATACTTACAAGGTAACAGTATGCCATTCACGGTCAACAGCATATATGCAGGGTTCACTCTCAAAAGACGTGAATTCATCCAGGAAATTGATTCCGACGTTTTTCTTTTTGAGCACGATTTGCTTCAATGCCCACTGGTTGCCATCAAAAATGATGATACCAACAAAACCTTTGCCGCAGGCTTTAATACCATCCCCACCGACTCTACCGGAGTGGCCCATATCCTCGAGCATTCCGTATTGATGGGATCAAAAAAATATCCGGTCAAGGATGTTTTTGGCGAAATCAATAAGGGTGGGCTGATGACCTTTCTTAATGCCATGACCGGAGCTGACATTACCTACTACCCCTTTGCTACAAGAAATCTGAAGGAATATTTTAATATCATGGATGTGTATTGTGATGTTGTATTCAATCCTCTTTTAACCCGACAAACTTTTGAGCAGGAAGGATGGCATTATCATCAGGAAGGAACAGATGCCCCTCTGCAGTATCAGGGGGTTGTATACAATGAAATGAAGGGAGCCTTCTCCGACCCGATTCGTTTTATCTTTCACCATATTTTTTCAGGTTTAATGCCCGGCTCAACCTACGCCCATGAATCCGGAGGAGATCCTAAAAATATACCTGATCTCAGATACGAGGAATTTTGCGAGTTCCACAAAAAACACTATCACCCATCCAACGGAATGTTCTTTATCTACGGTGACGCGCCACTTATGGATGAACTCAATTTTCTCCAGGACAGATTCTTCTCGACCTTCTCAGTGCAGGGAAATCGAGTAGACATTGAGAAAGGTGTACTGGCAACTGAGCCAGTCTTCATAACTGATACATACGCTGTTGACTCGGAAGATACAAAAGAGAAAACCTTTCTGGCCATTGGTACCAATGTTTCGACGGTAACTCACCGTGAAGAAAATACAGCCTTTCAGATTATCGCAAATATCCTCTTTAATTCTGACGGATCGCCTTTGAAAAATACTATTGTGTCCAGCGGGTTATGCAAAGATTTTGGCGGATTATATCTGGCAGGATCCTCCCACAGGACAATCATGATCAGTTACCTTATTGGAAGTGAACCAGGACATCGTGATGCTTTTCTTAAACTTTACACAGACACCCTGCAGAAAATGGTGGCGGAGGGTCTGGACCAGGATCTGGTGCTGGCGGAACTGAATAAGTTCGAATTCAGCTTTCGGGAAGAATCGAGTAAAGCCCAACGGGGACTTGACCGGATCGGCAAGGCGATGAATGCGCTGAAATATGGTAACGACCCATTTCTCTATCTGGCGAGCGAGGAACTGATCAAAAACCTGCGTCATAAGGCATTGAACGAAAACTATTTTGAAGAGCTGATAAAAAAATACCTGATTGACAATCCTTCAAACGTCACTGTCACCCTGGTTCCGGATCCGGAAAAGCAGCTCAAAAACCAGACAGAAGAGCAGCAACGGCTGGCAGAGTACGATGCTGCAGTGTCCGAAAAGGAAAAAACAGAGCGTGTAGAAAAAACCGCCAGGCTGATGAAAGAACAGCAAACTCCCAACAGTGTTGAAACTCTTTCCCTCCTGCCGCAACTCACCCTGAAAGACCTCTCAACCAGGGTTGATTTCCACAGTGTCATCCCGGGAGAGATATCTGGTCAACAGCTGCTCATAAGTGATCTTGAAACCAATCATATCTCTTATATTGACATCGGCTTCAATTTTTCCTGTCTCCCGCCGCACCTCCTTCCATGGCTGGACCTGTTCGGAACTATCCTCACAGAAATAGGCACAAAAAAACTCGATTACAGGCAGTTTGCAAAGGAAATAGCCACCTGTACAGGCTCCTTTTCTCATTCTCTGAACACCTATACCAGGCGACAAGAGACCAGCATCACCCACCCGGTAATCTGGTTACATCTTAAATGTTTACCGAATTACCTTGAAAAAGCACTCCATCTTCTTGCAGAAATTTTCTCAAGTGTATCATTTGAAGATAAAGTCAGGATACGGGAAATAGTTGGCCGGGAATTTGCGTGGGCTGAGCACGCTGCCCAAAGTGAAGGATACAACCTGCCCACCACCCGACTCTTTTCACACTTGGGTACAGCGGGACAATACAATGAGATGTTCAGCGGCGTAACCGCCTATCAAGCCGTTAAGAAACTTGCCCTCAACTATGATCAGGGAGAAGAGAGCTTCCTTGCTGCCATGCAGGAAATTGGATCCCTCCTATTCAATAAAAGTAATCTGCTGCTTGCAATTACCGGTGACAGTCAGGAAATCGACCATTTTACAAAAATTGGCAGCTGTCTCACTGATGCCCTCGGTTCTGCTCAACCTGAACCCCAACCTCTCCCCAGACTCTCTCTTGCCCACAATGAGGCTTTTATCACCTCCGCCGAAGTGGTCTTTGCAGTCCAGGGGGGAAATCTGTTGAAAGGAGGGAGAGGATACAACGGTCATTTTGAAGTGTTAAAGACCTATCTCTCCCGGGATTATCTATGGAACACTGTCCGCCAGATGGGTGGCGCATACGGCTGTTTCATCCAGTTTGGTCAAATAAGCGGCAACCTGGCTTTTGTCAGTTATCGAGACCCTCAGGTCAAAAAAACATACGACGCCTACAACGCCGTTCCTGACATTGTTACAAACCTTGATCTCCCGGCAGAAACAATGACTCAGCTGATAACCGGAACCTATGGCAGCTTTGTTCCACACCAAAGCTCAGCGGCAAGGGGGGCAACCGCCAGAAATGAATATTTAAACGGCATTGATACAGAGTACAAACAACGCCGGATTGAAGAAATAACCGGGACAACCGCAGCTGACCTTCGCAGCTTTGGCCCGGCTTTTACCCGGATGATGCCCGAAAGCCATCGAACAATTATAGGTAATAGAAGTAAAATAGAGGCGGACGGTGACCTTTTTGATGTGCTGACAGAACTTTAAAAAACAGGTAGATAGGCTGAAGGGGAAGAAGAACTGATTACCCGAGGAATACTCACATTTTAGCGCAGGGGCGGAGAATACTGTAACCCACCGTTATTCCAGAGGTTATTAAGACCGCGGTCAACTTTTAATAAAGATTTCGAACCAAAATTACGTTCGAAAACCTCACCGTAGTTTCCGACCTGTTTAATTATCTGGTAGAACCAGTCATCTTTTAAACCCAATCCCTTGCCCGCACTCCTCTCTTTCCCCAACAGCCGTTTTACAGCTAACTTGTCACTTATCTTCATCTCCTCGACATTAGCCGAATTTATGCCAAGCTCCTCTGCAGTAACCATCGCATAAAGGGTCCACTTGACGATATCAAACCAGGTATCATCTCCCTGCCGAACTACCGGTCCCAGAGGTTCTTTAGAAATAACATCAGGCAGTACCGTTGCACTTTCCGGATCAGTCAGGTCAAGCCGCAACCCGTAAAGCATCGACTGCAGCATGGTAATTACGTCACATTTACCTTCCTCGAACCCTTTTACGGCAAGATCCGGAGTTTCAAAAGGAACCTCTTTAAATTCAATCCTGTTCCTCGTGAAATAATCAACAAGGTTCTCTTCCATACCGGATCCGGCCAGACTGCAAATCTTTACCTTTATCAGATCAGAAATACGTTTCGCATCAAGTGCCCCCGCAACCAGTAAGCCCTGGCCATCATAATAACTGATACCGGTGAAATGAACTGCCAATGCGGAATCACGGTTAAAGGTCCAGGTTGCATTTCTTGAAAGAATATCCACCTCTCCAGAAAGTAGCGCAGTAAAACTCTCATTTTCAGCAAGCGGCATAAACTTTACCTCTCCGGCGTTCCCCAGGGTAGCCGCAGCCACCCCCCTGCATATATCCACATCAAACCCCGACCAGTTCCCCTTCTCATCAACAGTCGAAAAACCGGTAATACCGGTGGAAACGCCACACTGCAAAAAACCACGTTTCACCACCTCGTCTTTAACCATCGCCCGGGCGGATCCAGTAGAAAAAACCACAGTTATCAGCAGACACACCCAACATATATTTATTTTATTCATCATTTACTGTCACTCAGGATAGTATTTGTTGTCATCATTACAATTTAAATATAGAAATAAAGATACCAATCATGGCTCCACTTGTCTATCTAAAGCATTTTCCAGGACGAACTATCCAGAAAACAAATTAATCCCGGTTCACTCATTTTGCAAAAAAAAACAATATATACAACACGATTCACGGCTGCAGAAACACTTTGCAACCTTTTTCAATCCAGGTCTTCCGTTAAAATTCTTTTTGACAGCAATGTAGAAAAATACAATCTCCCTTCCAGGGACCGCAACCTGGCAATGAACCTTATCTATGGAGTTCTCCGGCAACGGCAATTTTTAGATAGAATATTACAGAAATTGAGCAAAACACCACTTCATAAACTTCACCCCTTCGTTCACCAAACACTGGCAGTCGGGCTCTATCAGATATTTTTCCTTGAGCGTATTCCTCACTCAGCTGCGGTCAACGAAGCAGTAAACAGCTGCAAAGCAAAGGGTATACCGAAAAGACTTCATGGTTTTGTCAATGGAATCCTGCGTGAAACCATCCGCCAGAAAGAGCATAAGAACCTGACTGAAAATGCACTCACTGAGAAAAACGGCCAGCCTGTCTATAATCATCCACACTGGCTGGTCAACAGATGGATAAATCATTTCGGCAGACAGGAAGCTGCCCGTATTTGTAATGAAAACAGCAAAGAACCTCTTCTGGTACTGCGAATTAACACCACACTCATCTCCACAGCGGATTTCTATCGACAACTGGATCAGCAGGAAATAGCTCACCATCCGGGTATATATTGCCCAGACAGTGTTGTATTACCACATTCCCACGGTTCTATAGGATCTATCCCGGGCTTTGAAGAGGGGTTCTTCCAGGTTCAGGATGAAGCCGCTCAACTGGCGACCTTGCTGCTTACCCCTTTTAAAAATGGAGGAAAATATCTCGATGGCTGTGCTGGCCTGGGCGGCAAGACAAATCATATACTGCAGCTGGGGTTAGAACATGATCTGATAATACATGCGGTCGAGCCGAAACAGCGGCAACTGCAGAAACTTCTGGAAAACCAGCGCCGTCTTTTTCCTGGACGCCATCTCTTTGTTCATGAAGAAAATCTCCAGGACTTTGCCAGAAACAACACGATACAATTCGACGGCATCCTCATTGATGCCCCCTGTTCCGGTACCGGCGTCACTGGCCGCCACCCTGATATCCGCTGGAACAGGGAAGAGCAGGATCTACTGCAATACCGGGCCAGGCAACTCGACCTGCTCAAACAGGGGGCAAAACTCCTTAAACCAGAAGGTCTCCTCGTTTACACCACATGCTCTCTGGAACCGGAAGAAAACCAGGATGTCATACACACCTTTCTCTCAACCCATTCTGATTTCACATTAACGAATTGTGCGGAACAACTCCCGGAGGCTGCCCACCAGCTAGTTAAGAATAATCTCTTCTGCCCTCATCCTTCGGCGACCATCGATGGTTTCTTTGGCGCCAGAATGCGCCGAAAGTAATATTTTCTGACTGTTTTTCTTTGCCAAGGTCCCATCTCTGTTGTACATTCTCGTTGAACGTATTGCCCTGCAGGTGAATATACATATCATTCTCAATCATGGATTTTTAAAATGGCAAAAATAAAAAGCACAATGGAAATGGTTCTCGAACGCGCCGCAAAAATATCAGCAGAAACAGATCCTGTAACCAATGAAGAGAGTTTAATAAAAAACGGGATGCGAATTGGTGCAGATTTTCTTAATGAAAAAATTGTTGATCTGCACAAAAAACTCCTGGAGCAGCCTGCCGAAACACAGGTATCGATCAGAAAAGGGATGGCTCAAACTCTCCTGCGCAATATTGTCCTCCCCCGGAATGAAGACCTGCAGGAATCAGGCGCTGTTGCCATCAAAGGTATTTTGCTCCTCGCCCGGAATTCCGGAGAAATTGAAACTCTATGCAAAGAGCTCCAGCAGATAATTGAACAATACGGTCAACACAAAGAACAGACAATTGAACAGCTCAAAGATGCACTCCGGAGCCAACTCGAACAACAGCAGATGAGTGACGGTCAATCCAACCAGACAACAATCAACCCGGCAATGCATCCTCAATACAAAGAGGAATTAACAAAAATACTGACCAGTCTCAATACCCAGTATAACGATGCCATGACTCAGCGTAAGGAGATGATTCTCAGTCGTCTCTGCCA
>DAOVUU010000139.1 GCA_030632405.1 Desulfobulbaceae bacterium
CCTTTAGACTCCCCATTGATTTTTCTTATGGAATTTCAACCCACTTTTTTGACTGGCTGGTCCCCGGACTGCTTCACGAAAAACTTACGTTCATGCTAAAAGGTCTGCCAAAGAATATCAGAAAAAGATTAGTCCCTGTGGCCCAGTCGGTGAACCAGATACTCGATGATATAACCCTTTATTCTGGCTCCCTTCACGGTGTAGTTGAGTCATCCATTTTGAAACAATTCAAATTTCTCGTTCGACGGTCGGATTGGCCCGCAGACATCCCGAACCATCTTCAACCTCGTTTTATTCTTTTTGACAGTTCTGGGAAAACTCTACTCAGTGGTAGAAACCTGAAAGAGTTAATTCAATCACAAAACCCGGTCTATGGAGAAGATAACAGTGGCATTCTAAGGGATGTTGAGAAAAAAAAAGTCTCTTTATGGGAAGACAGTACATATACAGCATGGGAATTTGAAGAGTTGCCTGAGGCGATTCCACTCTACACACAACAAGGTGATCCTTCAGGATTTCTCTACCCCACGCTCGTACCTGACCCTGTTCGAGGCGTTGTTAAAATCCAATTCAATAAAAATAAGCTGGCAGCAGAAAATCAAAATCGTTCAGGCATACTTTATCTCTACCAGCTTCAGTTTCCCGGCCAGTATAAATCTTTAAAAAAAATGTGCCGGACGTCCCTATCCAGTCCATCTTCCCTATGGTTGTATGAAAATGGACTAAACCGAAATAGAGTGCTGGATTCATTTGTCGATTTTATTATGCGATCTCTTTTTGGTCCTCTCTCTGGCACACTAGACTCACTCTCTCATTTCAATGATAAAATCCTAAAAACAAGATCTGGGGGACTCTACAAAAATGGAGCCTTAATCTGTAATGATCTTATGGCCCTTTTGCGTAAAAGGAGGGAGGTTAAAGACTCAATTCACAAAACATTCAATAATCGTAATGGAGCAAAATTTCTCTCTGAAAACAAACAAAAACTCTTTGAACTGCTCATCAACGAAATAGTTACTCCTGATTTTTTAACCAACGGTGTGAATGCAAATATTGCAGATCAACTCAGACGACTGCAGAGTCTATCAATCAGACTTGAACGATTTTCACTGAACCCTGGAAAAGATGCCCAGAAAGAAAAAAAACTTTATCCTCATTTGGACAACCTCCAGAAAATGGCGGAAAAAGAAAAAGAATTGCCTTCTGATGCACTGGAGTTGTATGAAAAATATCGTCAGATGATTGCTGAATTCAGGATTTTGATTTTTTCACCGGAAATTAAGACATCTATACCTGTTTCATCTAAAAAACTACAGCAGCATTGGCAAACTATACTGGAAAAATGCTGAGGGCACCATGAACAAAGTTACCCTGGGAGTACTCATATGTTTATCGGCACTCATCCTTATAAGCAAAAATCAGGCAATTATAGGTATTCCTGTATTTATTGCCGGTATAATACTTATGAATAAGGGGGGTGGTAAGAAGAGATAGCTCTAATACGAGTCGTAAAAGACAACTTCTCTAAAAAACGTTATCATTCGCTTTCTTCTATCGGACATTTTCAGTTGTTCCGGAATTAAATTACTCTGGTTAATCTTCATCAGCGACATCTTATATTCTATATGCGTGGCCAGTCGATTATCAAGATACCAGGCATACATTAACCACATAAGCAATCCGGGTGGAGTGAAGCCCTCCCCACTGTTAACTAATCGGATATAATGATTCTTGTCATTTGTCGGGAACATTCTTGCGAGTAAAAGAAAAGTACCCAGTTGACTGCCATCAAAATAACAGGATCTATCCTCTTTTCCCTGCAGATAAAGATGATAGACCTTGCCAATCAAAAGACCCTTGATCAGAACATCTTCCATCACCTTCTCTTTTGCATAATTGCCAAGAAGCGCCTCACCAAAAGCTATCATTAATGCAACTTCAAGTTTTTCCCTGACGTAAAACTGGTCACTCCGTATTTTAATAAATTTATCTTCTGGATCAAAAAAAGAAAACACATTATCCCAGCGCTGATCCCTGTCCCACTTTTCTTTATCAATACATGAAATACCAGCCACATACTGAAAATGTGCTAACGGAATTGTAGGATGACTCCAGAATATTTCTCTGAATAAGGCTTTCGCGGAGTCAATATCTAGACATTTTGTGCTCTCAACACTGGAAAAATGAAGATCGTTCAGCCACCGATCGATGAAATGATATCTTTGAAAAGGTAATACGGGGTCTGATTTCAATTTTTCGGTGAACTGGTACGCCCCAACCCTGGTGACCTCTTCTTTATTACTTTTCTCATCAAAACAATGCCTGCAGCTATAGAGTGTTTTTATTGCCTGTGCCAGTGTATCTGGATCATGCTGGATAACGCCCCTTTCTGCCAGCGCCTGCCGAGAATAGACACCACACTCTACCGGCATATAATTAAGCTTGCAAAGAGCATCGCGGTCAAGAAAAATAGGTATTTTTCCTTCTACTGCATACCTCTGGAGAACGGACGCCGGAATATTTTTGAGTGAAACGCACAGAACTTCGTTAAAAAGGCCCCGAGTTCCACCGGGAATATTGTTTTCATATGCCTTGATCATGTCAGAGACATAAAATTTTCGTCCTGGATCAGCAATGCTTAAATCTGTTTCACCTGCCTGTACCCATAGATTTGAGATAAGCACTTTGAGCGCGTCTTTATTTGCCCTGACCGCCTCAGCTAATCCAGGGACTTTAAACACAGGTATAATTGAAGAATAGAGACTTCCCGGCGCAAATATTAAGATATCAGCCTGGCCAATGTCTTCAAGAACACAGTCTAAAACACGCTCCTTACCAAAAGAATCAACATGAACTCTTTCAACAGGAAATCCCCTCTGAGCATCACTTAATTTATTCTCACCAATAATTTCAACTCCGTTGGTATAATGGACCCTCAATTGTGCTGGAGTCGATGTACATGGAAGGACCGCACGCTCACCTGCCCCCAGAACCCCGGAAAGAGTATTCAGTCCCTTAAGTAGAGCAGAATGCAGAACATCTCGCCGGGAAGCAAGTTGATCATTACTGAGACCTGGCAAAATTTCCCTATAAACAGCGGCAGTGACCAGGAGATTCCCAAAACAATGTGGCCGCTGCAATGTCCTGACCAATCGAGTATCGATAAAAAGATAGTCTATGAGATCCACTAAATATTTTTTTAATGTTCGTGGACAAAAATCAAGGCTTAAAAGAAGTGTTTTCAGCTTGGGGAGTCCTGACTGAAGTAATCCAGAGCAGCGATGATTGAACAACGAGTGGCAGATAGTGGCAATTTGCTGGGCTTGATCGGCAGTTACATTGTACCTTGCCTGCAAGCCACTGAGACGGATTGAAGATAACAGAACATGGCGAATGTCACCAATGGCAACAAGGGGGAGGTCTTTCAGTAACTCTCCTGTTGACCCACCGTCATCAGTAACGCATACAATTGATTTGCAATGCGGAAAATATTTTTTCAAACCGCAAAACGGGTTTTGAATCCAGCTTTCAAGCCTGCTGTCTCCGCCAATAAGATTGGACAGCCCTGTTCCACCACCAAATACAACGACCTTAACTTCTTCAACATTTGTCTTGATGAGCTCAACTCGAAGCTCGGAAAGCAGCTGTCTCGCCTGTACAGGTGTCTCTTCGGGAACATCTCTTAAAACAAGGTCAACCAGGTTCTCCCTTAAATTCTCCTGGGGAAGATAATCAAGTGGAGAAAGCTGCACTTCTCTAATATTTCTTAAGTTTTCAGATATCAAGAGAACGCCTCAACCGCAGCTGAAAAATAGCCATCAACCATTTCCTCCGCCAATATAGTGTTGTACCCTGAGTAGATCTTCAGGAGTATCCACCTCAATTGAATCATGCTCCGTTAACACAACTTTAACCTTGTAACCATATTCAAGGGCCCGAAGTTGTTCCAGTTTTTCGAATCTTTCCCACTCACCTTCCGGCAGTGCCACAAAGGAGAGCAGAAACCCTTTGCGGTAGGCATAGAATCCTAGATGCTTGTAATAGGTTGGCTTAATCTTTTCATCGGGATTTCGCTGGAAGGGGATGGGAGATCTGGAAAAATAGAGTGCATAATTATTCCGGTCAAAAACTGTTTTGACATGATTGGGGTCATTAATTTCTTCAGGTCGAATAATCTTATAAATCAAGGTAGACATCGGTAAGGCAGGGTCATCCAGAAGTGGCTGGGCCACCTGCTCAATTACTTCAACGGGGAAAAGAGGCTGATCTCCCTGAATATTTACCACAACATCATGTTGTGATATTCCCAGCAGTTCAGCCGCTTCAGCAAGTCTATCGGACCCGGAAACATGGTTTTCCCTGGTCATCACATATTGCCCACCAAAAGATTGAACACATTCGGCAATTCGGTTATCGTCAGTAGCAACTACAACACGAGACAGTAACCTCACTTGTTTTGCTCTTTCTACAACATGTTGAATCATAGGTTTGCCTGCAATTAATGCTAATGGTTTTCCTTTGAACCTATTCGACTTGTATCTTGCAGGAATGATAGCTATAACTTCGGGTATTGGATTACTCATAGTATTCTAACCCCTGTTGGCAGCAAAAGTGAGAGACTCAGTTCTGTACCTTTCTGAAAGAAAAAAGACAGAGAAAAAATAATTCTATGTCACTCCCAACAGCATATGAAATATAGATGAAAAAATCATTGTCAATTTCTGTTTTATCCATAATAAATTTACCATCTTTCCAGGATAAAGCAAAATCTCTGGCTGACAGACTCAATCTTCCCTGTCACCAGTCAATTGCAGAGGCGGCCTCTGAGTTTTTTTTAGTATATACAGAAATTGGTTTACAATTCTGTATATATTCTAACCCTGATCAAATGCAGTCTCTTCTCTATGTAGATTTTGTTAAAGGGAAAAATGGTTATAGACACAGTAAAAACTCAACCATCCGACAACCCCTGGCAAAGGCAGTGGGGATCAAACCGGGTGTCAGGCCCTCTGTTTTTGATGCAACAGCAGGTCTTGGTAGGGATGCTTTCGTATTTGCCTGCCTCGGCTGTGAGGTCTCCCTGTGTGAACGGTCAGCCATTCTGCATTGTCTTTTAGAAGACGGCCTTTCTCGAGCCAGCCAAGAAACAAAAACAATGGAAATTGTTTCAAGCAGAATGACTCTCCGCATGGAAGATTCGAAAAAAATATTACAAAATAGTCCCCGTACTTATCACACAATATATTTAGACCCCATGTATCCCCACCGTCCAAATTCAGCCCTTAACAGACAGGAAATGAGAGTGATTCGAGATCTGGTGGGAGATGATGATGATGGTGGTATGCTGCTTGAGGCAGCATTTGGGGCGGCACAAAACCGGGTCGTTATAAAACGCCCTAAAGGGGCCGTAGAGCTTTCCGACCGAAAACCTTCATTTGTAGTTCCAATGAAAAACAGCCGTTATGATATCTATTTAACCTCTGTTTGATTTTCGGGATGTGACCAGGCTCTCTATTTTAATACCTGTTTTCTCACCGTTTTAACGATGTAAATCACTTGTGGTATTTTTCCCCGGCTTTTATTGTGTAGGCCCTATACAACTGTTCAATTAAGAACAGGCGAACCATATCATGAGTAAAAGTCATCCTTGATAAAGAGAGGAGGAGATCGGCTGAATCTGTAACCTTTTGTGAAAGGCCATCAGGGCCGCCGATAAGATAACTCACCTGTTTTGTACCTCGAATCTCCCAGTTTTCAATCTTTTTTGAAAAAGACTCGGATGTGAGTTGAATTCCTCTCGAATCAAGGGCTACAATAAGGGCCCCTCGTGGGATAGAGCGGAGAAGGAGATCCCCCTCCTCTTCTTTTAATGAACTGTTGTGCTTTCTTTTTTTCTTCTCCTTTAGTATGGAAATTGAAAGAACAGTGTAATGTTTTAAACGTGCATTGTATTCTTCAATATTTTCAGCAATCAGCCTGTCTTTCGTTTTGCCTAAAAACAGCAACTCATGCTTCATTTTGCTAACCTAATCCTTATTTATCCCAGGAGCTTGTCCGAGAATAGACATTTTGTTCAAAATCGAGGAATTTTCCCAAAATAAGCACAGCCATATGGGTGATATTGCGAGCATTATTTTTTGACAATTCTGAAGAGTTTGGGCAAAAGGGCATTCTCGGACAGGCTCCTAGACAGGATCTTACAAAACCTCTCATACCCAATCTCTTTTTTTATACCAGGACACGACTCTGAAATTATATTAAAATTATTTTCATCATCTAGAATTGAAGGATGCAGAGGCCACTGTGCACACCGATGTGGTCTGCCGCTATGCACAGCACAGCCGTCTCTGTAAAAAATACAGTGACCATCAACAGTTTTCATCTGGACAGTTTTTTCAGAAATACGCCAATATTGTTCACGTACATCATCCTCATTCATATCCAGTGCTGCCAGCATTCTCAACTGATCTTCCCGATCAAGAGAAACCGTTGTCTCACCATGGCAACAAAAACCACATCTGGTGCAAGAAAAAAGTTCTGATACATCAATCACAAAATACTCCTATAAACAAATCAGGCATATCCGATTTCATCTCCATAAATTGAAATATCAATGCCAAAATGCAGGGCAGCAGCTTTCCATTTCATATTATCATCCATATCGAATATAATTTTATCATCCGCCGGAACGGTCAGCCAGCCGTTTGCCACAAGTTCATGTTCCAATTGTCC